>DASSBT010000114.1:0-3920 GCA_035698465.1 Agromyces sp.
AAGCGGGAGCGCAGCGTCTCGTAGTCGAACTCGACGGTCTCGAAGATGTCGGCGCTCGGCCAGAACGTGGTGGTCGTGCCGGTGTCGTCGCTCGCCTCGTCTTTCGAGAGGGGTGCATCGGGCACGCCGACGCTGAACGACTGCCGCCAGACGTGTCCCTGCCGCCGAACCTCGACGTCGAGTCGGCTCGAGAGGGCATTGACGACCGATGACCCGACGCCGTGCAATCCGCCCGACACCGCGTACCCGCCGCCGCCGAACTTGCCGCCGGCGTGCAGCACGGTGAGCACTACCTCGACCGTTGAGCGGCCCTCGGCCTTGTGGATGTCGACGGGGATGCCGCGGCCGTCGTCGGCGACGCGGATGCCGCCATCGGGCAGAATGGTCACGTCGATGTTCGTGGCATACCCGGCGAGCGCCTCATCGACGGAGTTGTCGACGATCTCGTAGACGAGGTGATGGAGCCCGCGGGGTCCAGTGGATCCGATGTACATGCCGGGCCGCTTGCGTACCGCTTCGAGGCCCTCGAGAACCTGGATGTCGTCGGCACCGTATGCCGGCTTCTGCTGGGCCTTCGTGGGTTCGGCTGTCATGTGTGAATCGGGCTCCTGACCGTCATTCTGGCGACCCTTCATCCTATCAAACGGAGGGTGTGCTGCCAGCCGGAAGCGCCGATCTGAGGCGACGAGAACGGCGAAGGGACCGATTTTGCCTTGTCAGCCGTAGGTATCGCGTGGACCGCGCCCTGGAACCGATCTGGGACCCCTTTTCCAGGTGGGGGCGTCGGGCCCTTGGAAGCGGATGGTCTCGACCCCCGCGCCGGGGTAGCGATCGAGGATGCGCGTGACGAGTTCCGTGCGCATCAACCGCAGCTGCGTCGCCCACGCCGTGGACTCGCACCTGACCTGCAGCACGCCGTTCTCGATCCCGATCGGCTCAGAGTGCTTCGCCGTCTCGTCGCCGGCGATCTCCGACCATGAGGCCAGCATCTCGTGCTGCGACAGGGGCGCGGCCCATCCCAACTGTGTGGTGAGCCCATCGATCGCGTCGCCGAGCGGCCTGGGATCGCGACCTGGCGTGAACGGTTCGCTGCCTGAGGTCTCGCGATTGCGGCTTCGGGCGCGACCCGGCCGTGGGCGGGTGTCGCCGAAGATCTCGCGGAAGTGCTGGTAGACGCGGGATGCTTCAGACATCGGTGGTCTCGCTCTCGATGACCTGTCCGGCGTCGATGTGCACGATGCGGGCCGTGAGTGGTTCGGGCACGTCCTCGAGCACGGCGGCGGTCACGAGCACCTGCTCGAAGTCCGCGATGGCGAGCGCGAGGCGTTCACGGCGCATCCGGTCGAGTTCGGCGAAGACGTCGTCGAGCACCAGCACCGGGTCGCCCGTGGTCGAGTCGCGGCGAAGCAGCTCGGCCGATGCGAGTCGAAGGGCCAGTGCGAACGACCATGATTCGCCGTGGCTGGCATACCCCTTGGCGGGCAGGCCGTTGAGGAGGAGCACCACGTCGTCTCGATGCGGCCCCGCGAGGGTGATGCCCCGCTCGAGCTCCTTCGGCCGAAGCAGCCTGAGCGCCTCGGCGAACCGGGTCGCCGTGTCGACGCCACCGCCCGACCCGCCGCCCGTCGACCCGCCGCCCGACCCACCGGTCGAGTCGTTGCCCGACCCACCGCCCGACCCGCCGGTCGAGTAGCGAGCGCCAGCGAGCGTATCGAGACCCTCACGTGTTCCAGCTCTCTCGCCCCCCACCGTGGGCTGAGGGGCCGGCGAAGCCGGCGTCTCGAAACCCTCGGGGTCGGCGCCGTCGATCGACAGCATCGGGCGCAACTCGGGCCGGTGGTCGGCGTCGACGATGGAGTGGTACGCGGTGGCGACCGGTGCCGCGAGTTCGGCGATGAGCGCCACCCGCTGGTCGATGAGTTCGGCACCGAGGGCGACGAGCCGATCGTCCCAGATGTCGAGGGTCGTCAGCCGGTCGGCAGCGAGGCCCCTGGCCCGGGCGCTCTTGAGCAGCGAATTGCGCTGCTTCAGCACGCGCTCGTAGTCGGCCATGACACCGGACAGGCGCGGCGTGCGTTGCACAAGCAGTTCGTCGAGCATGCGTCGTCGCACGGACGGCTCACCGCGCACGATTGCGAGGTCTTCGGGGGCGAAGAGCACGCTGTGCGCATAGCGCGGAAGCTCACGTGTCTTCACCTGGGATCGGTTCAGCTGCGCCTTGTTGGCACCCTGGCGGTTGAGTTGCAGTTCGACGAGCAGCTCACGGTCGCCGTGCGAGAGCAGCGCCCGCACGATCGCGGCATCCGCCCCAGCCCTGATCAGCGCCTGATCGCCCGACACGCGGTGCGACCCGAGCGTCGAGAGGTAGCCGATCGCTTCGACGAGGTTGGTCTTGCCCTGGCCGTTGCGGCCCACGAACACCGTCGCACCGGGCCCGAGCTCGAGTTCGGCACGTTCGTAGTTGCGGTAGTCGGTGAGGGAGAGGCGGGCAACGTGCACGCTGGGCTCCCTTCGATCACGCGGCATCCGCGATTCACCACGCTACCGCCAGCCGCCGACGTACCGCCGAACTTCGCGGGTTGAGAGCGAGCCCAGCGAGTGTCTCGAAACCTGCGTGCTCGTCGACGTGGTCTCGAGACGGCCCTGGCGGGTCTGCTCAACCCGCAGGCGTCGGTCAGCGCAGCAGCAGGTTCGGCTGCAGCAGGTAGCGGTACGTGTCGGCCCCGGCCTGCTCGCGCGAGGTCTGGCTCGTGATCAGCACCGGACCGGGCTTGTTCGGGTTCTCGGTCTTCGTGAACGAGATGCGCACGTATTCGGAGTGCACGGCGCCGAGGCCGTCGAGCAGGAACTGCGGCTTCAGCGACACCACCGTGTCGTCGCCGGTGAGGATCGCATCGATGGTCTCGGATGCCTGGGCCTGCTCGCTGCCGATCGCCTCGAGGGTGAGCCCGTCGGACGAGAAGCTGTAGCGCAGCGCCGCCTCGCGCTCGAGCACGAGGGCCACGCGTCGGGTCGCCTCGATGAGGTCGGCGGTGTTCATGACCGCGTAGTTGTCGACCGTCTCGGGGAAGAGGCGGCGCACGGGCGGGAAGTTGCCCTTGATCAGCAGCGACGTGACGGTCTTCTTCTCGGCGCTGAAGGCAATGAGTTCGCGGTCGTCGCGGCTGGTGATGGCCACCGAGATATTGCCCGAGTGCCCGAACGTCTTGCCGACCTCCTGCAGCGTGCGCGCCGGCACAAGCGCGGTGACCACGTCGGTTGCCTCGTCGCTCGCGACCGTTCCGCCGTCCCAGTCGATCTCGCGCACCGCGACACGGTAGCGGTCGGTGGCGACAAGGCTGAGGTGGTTCTCGCGCACCTCCAGCTGAACGCCGGTGATCACGGGAGTGACATCGTCTCGGGATGCCGCAACGGCGACCTGCGCGACGGCCGCGGCGAATTCCTCGGCCGGCACGACACCCGATTCCGGGCCGATCTCGGGGATCGACGGATATTCCTCGACCGGCATCGACAGCAGCGTGAAGCTCGCGGACCCGCACGTGACCGAGATGCGGGACTCCTCGGTCGTCACCCGCACGGGCGCGTTCGGCAGGCGTCCGGCGATCTCGGCGAGGAGGCGACCCGACACGAGCACCGTGCCCGGATCTTCGACGTCGGCCTGGATCTCGGTCTGCGAGGAGACCTCGTAGTCGAACGAGGAGAGCACGAGGCCGTCATCGTTCGCCTGGATCAGGATGCCGGAGAGGATCGGTAGTGTCGTGCGCTGAGGCAGCAGCTTGACGGCGAAGGAAACGGCCTCACTGAAGACGTCGCGATTGACCTGGAACTTCACGGTTCTCCCGTCGTGGATGCGCTTTCGTGGATTCCCATGCTATCTGCAGAGCTTCGCCCGGCGTCTGCCGAGATTTCGGGCCGATTTC
>DASSBT010000115.1:0-19447 GCA_035698465.1 Agromyces sp.
CGCTGCCGATGAAGCGCAGCTCCGCGACGAGATCCACGTCACCCTCGTACACGAGATCGCACACTTCTACGGAATCGACGACGACCGGCTGCACGACCTGGGCTGGGCGTGAACCGCACCGGGTTACGCTGAATCCATGACCTCCCCCGGCCGCATCGTCGGCATCGCCATCGGCGTGCTTGCGATCCTCGGCGTGGGTGTCTACGGCCCGGCGATGCTGCTCGGTCCGCTCCCAGAGGTCGCAGTGCACGTGGCATCGGCGCCGGCCGCGACCGCGCAGAGTCCGGCTGTCACACTGCCCGACACGGGTGCGAGCGCCCTGGCCGTACTCGCCGAGGAGGGCACGATCGAGACCGTCGCCGTCGCCGGCGACGGTGCCGCGGTCCCCATCGGGGGCGCCGCCAAGCTCGTCACCGTGCTCGCCACCCTCGAGTCGCTTCCCCTGCCCGCCGACGGCGAAGGTCCGGGCATCCGCATCGGCCCCGAGGACTACACCGACTACGTGCGGTATTCGAGTGAGGGGTCGCGTACCCTGCAGGTCTCCCCCGGCGAGACCTGGACGCAGCGCGACGTCGTACGCGCCATCCTGCTCGCCTCGAGCAACAACCACGCCGACACGCTCGTTCGCTGGGCGTTCGGCACGGTCGACGCGTACGTCACGGCGGCCAACGCATGGCTTGCCGAGCAGGGCTTCACCGCGACCCGAGTGGATGACGCCACCGGCCTCTCGGGTGACAACGTCGGTACCGCAGAAGAGCTCGCCCGGCTCGCCGGTCTCATGCTCGCCGATCCTGCCCTCGCCGCGATGCTCGACGACCCCACCGCCGCGCCGCTCGGCGCGCACGACGTGCCTGATGCCGTCTCGCGGCCCGGCGCTGAGAACGTGCGTGCGATCAGCCGCAGCTTCACCGATGAGGCGGCGCTGACCTACGTGTTCGCGACCGAACTGCCGGCCGTCGACGGCGAGGCAGGTGCACCGATACGACTCGTCGGGGCGATGCTCCTCATGCCCGACTACGAGACGCTCGACCCGGCAGTGGTGACAGCGGTGGAGTCCGCCGCTGCCGCGTCATCCCCGGTCCCGGTGATCACGGAGGGCACGCCGTATGCCAGCGTGCGGGCTCCCTGGGGTGACCGCGCCGACCTCGTCGCATCGGTCAGTCGAACGGGTGCCGCGTGGGGCGGCGAGTTCGGTGACGCCACCGTCACGGTCGAGCCGTTCTCGACGGCACCTGACGGACGAGAGGTAGGCCGCGTGAGCGTGCCGTCGCCGAGCGGCGACCTCGCCTCTCCGCTTCAGCTGGCGGGCAAGATCGCCGACCCGGGGCCGATCTGGCGTCTCACGCACCCGATGCCGCTGATCGAGGCCTTCCTTGCGGGCCCTGCCGACTGACGCTC
Organism: Agromyces sp.; assembly: GCA_035698465.1. Taxonomy (GTDB): domain Bacteria; phylum Actinomycetota; class Actinomycetes; order Actinomycetales; family Microbacteriaceae; genus Agromyces. The sequence goes on from DASSBT010000115.1 coordinate 1,399, forward strand.
AGTCGTTGTCGTCTTCGTCGAACTCCACCGGGTCGGAGTCGTCGGCGTCGAAGCGGAACCGCACACGCAGTTGCCCGTTGATCTCATGCTCCTCGACGGCGTCGTACCAGAACAGCGATTCCAGCCCGTCGACGGCCGCCATCATGCCGACCCTGGTCTCAGGCTTGCCGCCGACGAGGATGCGATGCTCGAATTCGCCCTCGAGCGGGCCGTCGATGAACTCGGCGACATAGTCGGTTGCTGCCCTGTCTGCGCTCATGCGTCTACGTTATCTCCCACGCCACGACGTGCACAGCGACGCGCGGAGCGGGTCACTGCACGTCGCGCGCGACCCCACTCGTCGCCCACAGGTGGATATCGGCCTGCTGTTGCGGTGACGTTCGGTGCACGTAGCGCCGCCACTGGCGTTCCCACATGTTCCAGAACGGGTCGTACGCGCCGCGATCGCGAGCCAATGCGCGTTGCCTGCGCACGCCTTCTGCGGCATCGACCCAGACCCTGATGGCATCGGATGCGGCGCTGCCTGCCTCGAACGCCCCGCAGCCCTCGACGATGAGCGGTGTGCCGGGACGTACCCATTCGAGTTCACCCGGGCGCGCCTGCAGCCAGTCCCAGCGACGCCATCGGCCGACGCCGTCGCGCGCGAGCGGCCGAACGAGGGTGCGAGCGAGCTCCGCACCCGCTCGCTCGAGGCCCGACCAGCCACGATAGACGTCGTCGAGCCGCACGAGCGCCGGCGCGCGTCCCGGCCACGACGCGCGCACGGCGTCTGCCAGCGTGCTCTTGCCTGCACCGCTCGGTCCGTCGATGAGCACGAGCGGCGACCGGATGCCGCGGGCAGACTCGAGCACCGCGCGCACCGAGACGGTCGGGAACCCGGGTGGCGCGGCGAACGCCACCTGCGGCTCCGCCGCGTCGTGCATCACCCCCACACCGGGTGGAAGGTGCCGGCCCACACGGCCAACGCGATCGAGGTCGCCGCGATCACGGCAGCGACGACGACGAGCACCGCATCAGCGGCGCCGACGCGCGAGGATCGCGCCCAGGTTCGCGGGATGTCGGAGCCGAAGCCCCGTGCCTCCATGGCGGTGGCGAGCTTGCTGCCGCGGCGGATGGCGAGCACGAGCAGCGCGAACGCCATCGTCGCGATGCGCCGCAGCGCGCCGTGGTCGCCGATTCCGCGCGCACGCCGCGATAGCGCCATCGCGCGCCAGTCCTCGACGAAGAGCCCCACCAGTCGTGTTGCCGCGAGCGCCCCCAACACGAAGCGCGCAGGCAGTCGCGCGATCTGGGCGAGCCCGTCGGCGAGGTCGGTGGGGTCGACGCGGAGGAAGAGCAGTGCCGCGGGCAGGCCGATCGCGAGCACGCGAACCGTGACCGCGATCGCAAGCTCGATCGAGCCGTCGGTGATGCGGGCGAGCCAGAAGGACCAGTACTCCGTGCCCTCAGGCCGCCCGTACAGCAGCATGCTGACACCCGCGATGGGCGCGGCAGCGAGGATCGGCCACGTGCGAGCGACCAGGAGCCGAGGGGTCACGCCCGCGATCGCGAACAGCACGAGCTGGATCGTGAGGGCCGCCGCGGCGCTCAGCCAGTCGACGGTGAGCAGCAGCGGCGTCGTGAGCACCATCACCGCAGCAAGCCGCGCGACCGGGTTCGTGGTGTCGATGAACCGTAGGCGCGGGACGGCGGGTGCCATCCCCACGGGCGGAGTCGTCACCTGGGTGCTCATGCCGCGTCCCCGAGCGGATGCCTCGACCCGGCAGGAGCTGCGGATGCCGCGAAGTGCAGTCGATGGTCGCTGAGCACCTCGAGGAACGCCGTGTCATGCGTCACCGAGAGCAGGGTCACTCCATCGTCGACCAGTTCGCGCAGGAGTCGCACGAGCTCGAGCCACGTCACCCGGTCTTGGCCGAAGGTCGGCTCGTCGAGGATGACGACCCGTGGGCGTGCGACGAGCACTGCGGCGACCGACAGGCGCCGCTGCTCCCCGCCCGAGAGGGTGAACGGATTCGCCCCGGCGAGCCGATCGAGCCGAAGCCGGGCGAGCACTTCGTCGGCACGCGACTCGATCTCGGATGGAGGCAGTCGGAGCGCACGCGGCGCCACTCCGATCTCACCGCGAACGGTCGATGCGACGAACTGGTGCGCGGGCTCCTGGAAGACGGTGCCGATGCGTGTCAGCAGTTCGCGCGAGCGCCACTTCACGGGTGCCGAGCCGAGTCGATTCGCAAGCGATTCGGATGCCACGACTCGGCCGTCGAGCGGTGCGAGCAGCCCGCCCAGGGTGAGCGCCAGGGTCGACTTGCCCGCACCGTTCGGTCCGGTCAGCACTGTGGAACGACCCTCGGGCAATGCCACGTCGATTCCGCTGCGTACGACCGCACCCTGCCGCCTGCCGATGGAGAGCTCGTCGCCGAGGAGGATCGGAGTGCTCGACCGCGCGGGTGCGGCATCCGACATGATGACCTCGGCGGGGAGCGGCACACCCGGCACCCAGACTCCTGCTGCCAGCAGCGCGTCGCGGCTGCGTTCGAGCACGTCGGACGGCGCACCGTCGGCGATGAGCCGCCCGTCGGCATCGAGCACGATCACCCGGTCGACGAGTTCCACCCACACGTCGACCCGGTGCTCGACCACGACGAAGGTGGCGCGGGTGCGGTCGAGTACGCGGGCCACGGCATCGCGCACCTCGGCGACGCCTTCCGGATCGAGATTCGCCGTGGGCTCGTCGAGCAGGAGGAGTCCGGGTCGCATGGCGATGGCTCCCGCCAGTGCCAGTCGCTGCTTCTGTCCGCCCGAGAGCGCCGAGGTGGGGCGGTCGAGCGGCACATCGAGTCCGACGGCATCCAACGCTTCGCCGACGCGTCGCCAGGTCTCGCCTCGTGGCACGCCGAGGTTCTCGCAGCCGAACGCCACGTCGTCGCCGACCCGGGCGAGGATCACCTGCGAGTCGGGGTCCTGGAGCACGAGCCCGGCGCGTCCGCGTGCCGTGCCGGTCGGCGCGCCGTCGATGCTGAGCCTGCCGCGCTCCTCGCCCTCGTCTGCGCCGCCGTGCACGCCGGCCAGGGCGTGCAGGAACGACGACTTGCCCGAGCCCGATGGACCGAGCAGGAGCACCCGCTCCCCCGCTTCGATGACGAGGTCGAGGCCATCGATCGCCCAACGGAGGCGACCTGCGTGACGCCAACCCCATCCGCTGGCCTCGATGCGCACGGGCCGCGAGGCCAGTGTGGATTCAGGCACGATCAGACCCGTTCGGTGACGTCCCGCCCGACCGCGAAGCGGTGCAGCGCGCCGGTTGCCGCGAGCGCGCGCACCACGACCCAGCCGAGGATGCCCGCGAGCACAGCGCCCGAGATCACCACCGCTGTGAAGTACAGCCCGAGGAACTCGGCCGACTTCTGGAGGTTGGCCGAGGTGAACAACTCGAGCGTCCACGCGGCGGCTCCGGCGGCTGCACCCGCGAGCGCGGCCTGGAGCACGCCGAAGCGCCGATAGCCGAACGCGGCGAAGACGAGCTCGGCGCCGAGACCCTGCGCGAGCCCTGAATAGATCGTCTCGATGCCCCACTGGTTGCCGACGAGCGCCGACACGACCGCGGCGAGCAGCTCCACGTACAGCGCGGCGCCCGGCTTGCGGATGATCAGTCCACCGAGCACACCGCCGATGAGCCAGATGCCGACCGCGATGCCGCCGAGGCCCGGCGTCACGGCGTCGGCAGCGGAGAACCAGGCGTAGCCCACGTTGTTCCAGAAGAGGAAGACGAGGCCTGTGGCAACGCCGATGACGCTGGCCACGACGATGTCGACGACCCGCCAGCGGAATCGGCGCGAGTCGGGCGTGACGGCGGAATCTGAGGAGGTGGCGGTTGCGTGCACTGACGTGCCCTTTCTTCTCGGTGAAAGAGGCACGGGATTCGAGATTGTCTGCCCTCCCTGCGCTGGCATGACCCAGATCAGGTTCGACGGTCGAAGGTTGAGAACCTTCCTCTCAGCCCGGCTCACCGGACTCCCGTGTTCACGTCAAGTATACGACGACGGGGTCGCGCCCCGCGCCGCGGACAGAGCCGGGCGTCAGCGCTTGAGCGCCCGGATGACCGCCTTCAGCGCCTTGCCGGTGACCCAGACGAGCGGAGTGGCCACGAGCAGCAACCCGATGAGATTCGGCTCGAAGCGCACGTTGCCCTGCCTGCCGATATATGCGCCGAGCGGTATGGAGACGCCTCCACCGCCGCCACCACTGCCCTGATCGCCCTTCTGGTCGCTGCCACCGCCGCCACCGAATCCGTAGTAGCCGAGCGCCACCGGAACGACCTTGGTGCCGTCGATGTCGACCGGTTCGCCGTATGAGGTCTTCACCCCGACGCCGGCGACGGTCTCTGCGAGTTCCAGTACGAGATCAGCCATGCGGGCAACGCTACTCGTGGATGGCGCGGCCTACCACCCCCACCCGGCCGCTGCAGCTGCCGCCGCGTCATCGTCACCCGGTCTGGCCGGTGCTCCACGCGCACGCTCATCGCGACGCACGAGTGTCGCAGGGCGCACCGCCCCCTTGCCGAACTTCGCCGTGACCTCATCGATCGTGCGCTCGGCGTCGCGCCACTCCTCGTCGGGATCCCACAGAAGGGCGCCACTTCCCGACGCACGAAGGTGCTCGGCGCGCACGCCGATGAGACGCACCCGCTCGCCGTCGCCGATGAGTTCGGTGAGCGCGTCGGATGCCTCGTCGTAGATGCGGCGCGCGACATCCGTCGGCTCGGCCAGGGTGCGCGACCTCGTAACCGTGCGGAAGTCGCCGTAGCGGAGCTTCAGCACGACCGTGCGGCCGACGAGGCCGGCCTTTCGCAGCCGCACCGCCACGTTGCCTGCGAGTCGCAGCAGCTCGCGGCGGATCTCGACGGGATCGGTCAGGTCGTGGCCGAACGTGTTCTCGTGCCCGATGCTCTTCTCGATGCGGGTGGTGTGCACGTCGCGCGGGTCGACGCCGTTCGCGAGCTGTTCGAGTCGTGCCGCGAGCGCCGGCCCGACCGCGCGTTCGAGCGCGTCGTGCGGCATCGCGGCGACGTCGCCGACGGTGCGCAGCCCAAGTCGGAGCAGCGACTCTTCGGTGACGCGGCCGACTCCCCACAGGGCGGAGACGGGCAGCGGGTGCAGGAAGGCGACGGTGTCGGCGGCCGGCACGACGAGCATGCCATCGGGCTTCGCACTGCTCGATGCGACCTTGGCGACGTACTTCGTCGCCGCGACCCCGATCGAACACGTGAGACCGGTCTCGGCTCGGACACGCTCGCGGATCGTCCAGGCGATCTCGGCAGGGCTGCCGTGCAGGCGCCGGGCGCCCGATACGTCGAGGAATGCCTCGTCGATCGACAGTGGTTCGACGAGTGGGGTGATCTGCTCGAAGATGCCCATCACCTGCGTGGAGTACTTCGCGTAGCTGGCGTAGTCACCGCGGAGCACGATCGCGTTCGGGCACCGCTGCAGTGCGATCGACATGGGCATCGCGGAGTTCACGCCGAACCGGCGGGCCTCGTAGCTCGCCGCGGCCACGACGCCGCGACCGGCGGTGCCCCCGACCAGCACCGGCTTGCCGCGGAGCTCTGGACGCGTGAGCAGCTCGACCGACACGAAGAACGCATCCATGTCGACGTGCAGGATCGGAGTCGCAGAATCGTCGACGGGGCCCGTCGAGACCTGACGCGACGAGCCGTCCTGCTTGCTCATGAAGCGACCATAACCCGCGCCGCCGTCATCGGCACTCCAACACGGCACACGTCACCGGCGTCGAGGTCACCGGCCGGCAGCATCGAACTGGCCGTGAGCCGGGCCCGCCTTATGAGACCTCGCCCGCGCGTTCGAGCACCAGCTCACGCACCCGCGCGGCATCCGCCTTGCCCTGCATGGCTTTCATCACCGCGCCGATCACCGCACCGGCCGCCTGCACCTTGCCGTCGCGGATCTTCGCGAGCACGTCGGGCTGCGACGAGAGGGCCTCGTCGATGGCCGCGATGAGCGCGCCGTCGTCGGAGACCACGGCAAGGCCGCGGGCGTCGACGATCTGCTGCGGCGAGCCCTCGCCCGCGGCGACGCCCTCGAGCACCTGCCGGGCGAGGCGGTCGGTGAGGGTGCCGGCGTCGACGAGCGCCGCCAGCTCGGCGACCTGCGCGGGGGTCGCGAGCGACGCGGCATCCGTCTGCTGTGCGTTCGCGAGCCGGGTGAGTTCGCCGGTCCACCACTTGCGTGCGGCGGCCGGCGACGCACCCGCCGCGACCGTCTCGGCCACCTCGACCAGGAGTCCACCGTTCACCACGTCCTGGAACTCGAGGTCGGTGAAGCCCCACTCCGCCTTCAGACGGCGACGACGGGCCGCGGGCGGCTCGGGAAGTGCGGCGCGCAGCTCGTCGATCAGCTCGTTCGACGGCTCGACGGGCAACAGGTCGGGCTCTGGGAAGTACCGGTAGTCGTCTGCGTCGGACTTCGGGCGCCCCGCACTCGTGGTGCCCGTGTCTTCGTGCCAGTGCCGGGTCTCCTGGATGATCGACCCGCCCTTGGCGAGGATCGCCGCCTGGCGCTGGATCTCGTGGCGCACCGCGCGCTCGATCGACCGCATCGAGTTGACGTTCTTCGTCTCGGTGCGGGTGCCGAGGGGTTCGGCCGGCGCACCCTCCGGCACGCGGCGACGGAGGGACACGTTGGCGTCGCAGCGCAGGTTGCCGCGCTCCATGCGCGCCTCCGAGATGCCGAGCGAGAGCACGATGTCGCGGATCGTCGCGACGTACGCGCGCGCGAGCGCCGGGGCATCCGCTTCGCCGCCGAAGATCGGGCGGGTCACGATCTCGACCAGGGGAACGCCGGCGCGGTTGTAGTCGACGAGCGAGTATTCTGCGCCCTGGATGCGGCCGGTCGAGCCGCCGACGTGCGTGAGCTTGCCCGCGTCCTCTTCCATGTGCGCGCGCTCGATCGGCACGGTGAAGGTGCGGCCGTTCTCGAGTTCGACCTCGACCGAGCCGTCGAACGCGATCGGCTCGTCGTACTGCGAGATCTGGTAGTTCTTCGCGAGATCGGGGTAGAAGTAGTTCTTGCGGGCGAACCGGCTCGACGGCGCGATCGAGCAGCCCAGCGCGAGGCCGAGCGAGATCGAGTGACGCACCGCCAGGCCGTTCACGACCGGCAGGGAGCCGGGCAGGCCGAGGCACACCGGGGTGATCAGCGTGTTGGGCTCGGCGATGTGGAACTCGGAGTTCGCCGGGTTCGGCGCAGCCGAGAACATCTTCGTCTTGGTGTTCAGCTCGACGTGCACCTCGAGGCCGATCACCGGCTCGAAGAGTTCGAGGGCCTTGTCGAAGTCCATCAGTTCTGCACGGGCCATCAGAGTGCGCCCTCCTCGGTCGCGGTGAGCTCGTGGCGGGAGAGGTCGGGCGCCCGGTCGAGCAGTGGTGAGCCCCACTCGGCGACGAGCAGTTGCTCGAGCGCGCCGCCCACGTTGTAGAGCCGCGCATCTTCACGTGCGGGTGCGAGGAACTGGATGCCGACGGGCAGGCCGTCTTCGGGCGCGAGGCCGGTGGGCACCGAGATGCCCGGAACGCCCGCCAGGTTCGCCGGGATCGTGGCGACGTCGTTGAGGTACATCGCGAGCGGGTCGTCGAGCTTCTCGCCGAGCTTGAACGCGGTGGTCGGCGCGGTCGGCGTGGCGAGCACGTCGACCTTCTCGAACGCGGCATCGAAGTCGCGTTGCACGAGGGTGCGCACCTTCTGCGCACTGCCGTAGTAGGCGTCGTAGTATCCGGCCGAGAGGGCGTAGGTGCCGAGGATGATCCGGCGCTTGACCTCTGGTCCGAACCCCGCCTCACGGGTCGCGGCCATGACCTGCTCGACGGTGCCGCCACCGTCGGGGGTGACGCGCAGGCCGAAGCGCACGGAGTCGAACTTCGCCAGGTTGGAGGAGGCCTCAGCGGGAAGGATCAGGTAGTACGCGGCGATCGAGTACTCGAAATGCGGCGCGTCGACCTCGACGATCTCGGCGCCGTTCCGCTCGAGCATCGCGAGCGCCTCGTGGAAGCGCGAGCGCACACCGGCCTGGAACCCGTCGGAGTCGAGCTGCTTCACGACGCCGATGCGCAGGCCCGCGACATCCGCCCGCCGCACCGCGTCGGCCATCGACGGCCACGGCTCGGGGATCGAGGTGGAGTCGAGCGGGTCGTGCCCCGCGATGACGTCGTGCAGCAGGGCCGCATCGAGCACCGTACGCGTGACCGGTCCGACCTGGTCGAGGGATGAGGCGAGCGCGATCGAGCCGTAGCGGCTCACGCCGCCGTAGGTGGGCTTCACGCCGACCGTGCCGGTGACGTGCGCGGGCTGACGGATCGAGCCGCCGGTGTCGCTGCCGAGCGCGAGCGGCGCCTCGAAGGCCGCGACGGCTGCCGCGGAGCCGCCGCCCGAGCCGCCGGGGATGCGCTCGAGGTCCCAGGGGTTGTAGGTGGGGCCGTATGCCGAGTGCTCGGTGGAGGAGCCCATGGCGAACTCGTCCATGTTGGTCTTGCCGAGCGGAATGAGGCCGGCCTCGCGCACCTTGCGAACCGGGGTCGCGTCGTAGGGCGGAACCCAGCCCTCGAGCATGCGTGAGCCCGCCGTCGAGGGCATGCCCTCGGTGACCAGGACGTCTTTGATGGCGATCGGCACGCCCGCGAGCGGGCCGAGCGCCTCACCGGCCGCGCGGCGTCGGTCGACGTCGGCTGCCGCGTCGAGCGCACGCTGGCCCTCGACATGGAGGAACGCGTGCACGGCGCCGTCGACGGCCGCGATGCGGTCGAGGTGTGCGCGGGTCGCCTCGACCGAGGAGACCTCGCCGGCCGCGAGTCGGCCGCCGAGCTCGGCGGCCGAGAGTCGGATCAGGTGCTCGCTCACTGCTCCTCCCCCAGGATCGCGGAGACGACGAAGCGCGATCCATCGGCTTCGGGTGCACCGGCCAGCGCCTGCTCGGTGGTGAGCGTTTCGCCCACGATGTCGTCGCGGAAGACGTTGTGCATGGGGATCGGGTGGCTCGTCGACGGCACGTCGGGCGTCGCGACCTCGCTCACCTTCTCGACCGCATGCATGATCTGGCCGAGCTCCGCCGTGAGGTGCTCGATCTCTTCATCGGTGAGCGCGATGCGGGCGAGGTTCGCGAGGTGGGCGACCTGCTCCGCACTGATTTCGGACATGCTGCTCCGTCGTCTCGGGGTGGGGATCAACCGATTCTATCGGGGCGGCCTCGTGCCGGGGCGCGCCGAAGCGCTACCGGGGTGCGCCGAACAACCCCTCGCCGTAGCGGTGCAACGCCTCGTAGGCGTCGGCATAGGTCGCGGGCTCCTCCTGGTCGGGAGCGCCGTACTTGGCGAGAAGGAGGCCGAGCAGTCCGCGGGCGGGCGGGCTCAGCGGCTTGTCCTTGTGCTCATGCGCCGGGTGCGGGGCTGCGGACTGCGGATTCGGCGGGATGTACTGCGGCATGGTCGACGGCCAGGTGATCGGAGCGCGCGGCTCGTCGAGGTTGACGGCGTTGAAGAGGTCGTTGGCGCCGGCGTCGCGCCTGGTGAGCGGCTTCAAGCCGTGCAGGCGCGAGAGGGTGGCGATGACCGCTGCGTGATGCATCTCGTCGTGGATGACGGTGCCGGCGCGCGTGTAGGCCGAGACCGCGATGGCCGGCACGCGGCATCCGAGTCGGTCGAATCCGAACCCCATCTCACCGGTCGAGTCGTCGTGCGGCGGCGTGGCCCCGGGGGGCGGCACGTGGTCGTACGTGCCGCCGTGCTCGTCGAAGGTGATCAGGAACATCGTGTTCATCGCGTTCGAGCCGTCGGGCGCCGAGCTGTGCTTGATCGCCTCGTAGATCTCGTGCACGAGCGCCTCGCCGGCGCGCACGTCGGAGACGGCACTGTCGATGACCGGTCGGCCTTCGACCACCTCGTCTTTCAGCTTGCCGAACGGCGGGTGGAAGTCGTTGTGGTTGTAGGTCATGCGCGGCTCGATGAACGAGTAGGCCGGCAGCGTGCCGAGCTTCACATCTTCGTAGAACTCGCTCATGGTCGCGAAGCGCTTCGTGCGCCAATACTCCTCGAGCACGGGGGCGTGCAGCACCCCCGTGAACGAGACGAGTTGCAGCTCGTCGAAGTAGACGCGCCAGCTGATTCCGGCCTCTTCGAGTCGGTTGAAGATCGTGGGTGCTGGTGGCGCATCGAGCCACTTGTCGTAGCCGCCGCCGTGCTTGTTCGTGACGAAGCCGTGTGAGGTCGACGCATGGAAGAACGAGCGGTTGCAGAAGGTCTGCGACGGTACGGCGCAGTACCAGTTGTCGTACACGGCGAAGTTCTTCGCGAGGGTGGAGAGCACCGGCAGCATCTGCGGCGAGAACGAGCCCATGATCTGCTTCGCCTCATCGACGCTGGGCGGCACGCCCTTGCGGAGCCGCTGGAAGTTGATCCAGTAGTCGCGCACGAAGCCCGACATCGTCGGATCGACGCTGCGCGGCGGCGTGTTGTACGGCGGCTTCATGTTCTCGACGAACAACTCGGCGTTCGAGACCGGATCGATCGTGTCGAAGATCTGGGTGTTGACGTGCGGGAACTCTTCACCCGGGTCGGGATTGGGTCGCCCCATGATCTCGTCGGTCGGCCCCTTGTAGATGTGCGCCGCGACCTCGCTGCCGTCGGGCGAGGTGTTGCGGTAGTCGCCGAACGCGAGCCCGTCGAAGGTCTGGCCGTCTGGCAGGTCGTCGGCGTTGTAGAGGTAGCCGAGCAGGTTGTCGAATGAGCGGTTCTCGCCCATGAGCACGACGAGGTGGTCGAAGCCCGCCTGCTGACGCGGGGTCAACGGCACGAAGTCGTCGAGTCCTTCGTCGAATCCGGCCTGGTGCCCGATCGCGGCACCTGCGGCCGCGCCGATGCCACCGCCGACCACGGCGCCGGCCGCTGCGGCTCCGCCGAACCTCAGGAAGTCGCGGCGGCTCGCGCTGCCGGGCGCCGCATCATCATCCTGCCCCGCATCGCCCTGCGCCGCGTCATCCGCCATGCTTCCTCCGTCTGACCTCACGTCTCGAGCGCATCGGGCCCGCCGGTGACGAGCCGTGCGAACTGCGCGGCGTCGAGCACCGGGATGCCGAGCTCTTCGGCCTTGGCGAGCTTCGAGCCCGCCCCAGGGCCTGCTGCGACGAAGTCGGTCTTCTTCGAGACGCTCGAGGCCGCCTTGCCGCCTGCGGCGATGATAGCCTCCTGCGCGCCCTCGCGCGTGAACCCCTCGAGTGAGCCGGTCGCCACGATGGTGAGCCCCGAGAGCACTCCGCCGCCGTCGGCCGCGCGGCCGGGGCCGGGATGGCCCGGCGTCGTGAACCGCACGCCGGCAGCTGCCCAGTGCTCGACGATCTCGCGGTGCCAATCGACCTCGAACCAATCGACGAGGGCATCGGCGATGATCGATCCGACCCCTTCGACCTCGGCGAGCTCGTCACGGGATGCCGCGCGGATCGCATCGAGTGAGCCGAAGTGGTCGGCGAGCGCGCGCGCGGCGACCGGCCCGACGTGGCGGATGTTCAACGAGACCAGGATGCGCCAGAGCGGCTTGGTCTTCGCCTTGGCGAGCTCGTCGATGAGCTTCGTCGCCGCCTCGGAGGGCAAGAGTTCGCGGTGGTTCTTTCGGATGCCGGCACGCCGCCGCTCGGCGGCATCGAGGTGCTCCACTCCGGGCGGGTAGCTCGCCGGCCCCCATTTCTGGAACGGCGCGCGCCGCACGGGCGCACCAGTCTCGTCGTCGACCTTGGGCTGCCCTGTCTCGGCGTCACGCACGACGACCTCGATCGGCACGAGCTCGTCGACGGTGAGCTCGAACAGCCGCGCCTCGGTGACGAGCGGCGGTACAGAGGGCACTGCGGGCTGGGTCAGCGCCGCCGCGGTGACCTCGCCGAGTGCTTCGATATCGAGCGCGCCGCGCGACCCGATGTGCTCAACCCGGCCGCGCACCTGAGCAGGGCACGATCGGGCGTTCGGGCAACGCAGGTCGATGTCGCCCGCCTTCATCGCCCGTAGCGGCGTGCCGCATTCGGGGCAGTTCTCAGGCATGTGCCACTCACGCTCGGAGCCGTCGCGCAGTTGTTCGACCGCTCCGAGGATCTCGGGGATCACGTCGCCCGCCTTGCGAAGCACGATGGTGTCGCCGATCAAGACTCCCTTCGCCTTGACGACGTCTTGATTGTGCAACGTCGCCTGCCGCACCGTGCTGCCGGCGACGGTGACCGGCTCCATCACTGCGTAAGGCGTCGCCCTGCCGGTGCGACCGATGCCGACGGCGATGTCGATGAGCTTCGTGTGCACCTCTTCGGGCGGGTACTTGTAGGCGATCGCCCATCGCGGCGCCCGACTGGTCGCTCCGAGCTCGTCGTGGAGGGCGAGTTCGTCGACCTTGACGACGATGCCGTCGAGCTCGTGCTCGACTTCGTGCCGGTGCTCGCCGCGCTCGGCGATGTACCCGGCGACCTCGTCGATCGTGCCGAAGACACGCGAGTGCGGCGACACCGGCAGGCCCCACCCTGCGAGCAGCCCGTAGATCTCGGACTGATCGCGCACCTCGGGGTGCTCCCACGCGCCGATGCCGTGCAGGTACAGCGAGAGCCGCCCGAGCCGTTCACGCATCAACGCGAGCTCCGCTGCACTCTTCCGCTCTCGCCGCTGGCGAAGACTGCCGGCAGCGGTGTTGCGCGCGTTCGCGAACTCGGGGTAGCGCGTCGGGATCGCGGCCTCCGGCCGGCCCTTCGCGCGCTGCTCGGCCGCGAACGCCGCCTGAAGCTCGTGCTGGCGTCGGTTCAGCTCCTCGAAACCCGCGGTGGGCAGGAACACCTCGCCTCGGACCTCGAAGAAGGAGGGATATCCGCTGCCCGTGAGCCGCCGCGGGATCGAAGGAATCAGGTCGACGTTCTCGGTGATGTCTTCGCCGACCCTGCCGTCGCCGCGCGTCGTCGCCGTCTCGAGCGCTCCGTCGCGATACGCGAGGCTGATCGCGAGGCCATCGATCTTGAGTTCGCACAACCAGCGCACCGGACGCCCCGCCGACCGTTGCGTCCTCGCGGCCCAGTCGCGGAACTCCTCGATGCTGAACACGTTGTCGAGGCTCAGCATCCGCTCGGCGTGTTCATGCGTCGGGAAGCCGGCCGCGACGATCGCCGCACCGACCTGCTGCGTCGGGCTGTCTTGCCCGGCGAGTTCTGGGAAGGCGCGCTCGAGCGCCTCGAGCCGATGGAAGTCGCGGTCGTATTCGGCGTCGGACGCTGTCGAATCACCGTCGCCGTAATAGGCGAGGCGATTGCGCTCGATGCGGTCGCGGAGCGCCTCGGACTCGGCGTGGGCCGTCTCGAAGTCGGTGGGAATGTCGCTCACAGGGCAATCCTAGGAGGCGCCGCCGACACGCAGCGGGCCCACTCGACGCCGCACACGGCTTCACCGGAGCAACCGGTGCACCTCCTGACGATGACCGGTCAGCGGCGATCGTCGACGTCGACGAGTCCTGCGCGATCCACCCGACGGTGGTAGTTCGTACCCGCCATTCCGCCGAGGATGGCCCCGCCGAGGCTGGCGAGCGCGACGACGATCGCGGTGATGATGCCCGCAACGGTCAGGTCGCCCTCGCTCACCGGGATACGCGGGAAGCTGTTCAGGTCGAGCAGGATGTCGAACTGGGCGCCCGCCACCAGGCTGATCAGGGCGACGACGATCGCGATCACCACGGCCCAGAGCCAGACTGCGATCCCCTGCCTGACACCGTTGAAGCGTGCCATCCGGCCGGCGACGTAGCCGCCGCACCAGTAGGCGACGAACAGGATGATCAACAGCGCGATCGCACCGATCCAGCCGATGGTCTCCGCGTTCTGCGCCGCTTCATCGACGGCGGCCTCCGGGTCTTCGAACACGCCCAGGCCGAGTGCGGCGCCCGCGGCCGCGATCACGGCGGTGAGCAGCACTGCGGTGCCGACGGCGGTCAGCCATCCGAAGAACGCCGATCCGATCTTCACGCCGCCGAACTGCTCGCGCTGGCGGTCGACGACATCGCTCCTGACATCTGCACGGTCGGCTGGCACCGTCGGGCGGTCGACGCGGTCGGCGTCGACGTGCCGCTCGGGAAGGCGTTCCGTGGGCTGGTCAGGGTACCGGTCGGCCGGTTCACGTGGGGTTGTCATGATTCGTCCCTCCCGTCGGCGCCGCGGTGAGGTTCGTCTCGCGACGCATGCGCGAATCTACGCGCATGTGCGCGATGCCGCAGGGGCCTTGACAGGTGATGACGGGCTCACCCGAGCGGTGTTCAGGCGACCGGGACCGCGCTCACCGTGCGATCGATGGTGAACTGGCCGAGCACCCGGCTTCCGACGTAGATGACGGCCGTCTGGCCGGGTGCGACGCCGTCGAGCGGATGCTCCGGGGTGACGACGAGTTCGACCGATGCGCCCGCTTCGACAGGCTCAGCGAGCGGGTCGGCGCGCCCAGCGAGCGGGTCGACGGGCTCAGCGACCGCGGGCGCTTCGATCTCGCGCATGACCGCGACCGCCGGCACCGGATCGGCGTGCGCGCGGATCTGCACCTCGCAGTCGAACGGAGTGGCGGCATCCGTCGGCGGAACTCCGGCCCACGAGAAGCGGGACCCGGCGATCTCGGCGGTCGCCAGCGCCTCCTTCGGCCCCACGACAACCGTGTTCTCCTTCGGGCGCACCTCGAGCACGAACCGGGGCTTGCCATCGGCGGCCGGCGTGCCGAGGCGCATGCCCCGGCGCTGGCCGACCGTGTAGGCGTGCGCACCCTCGTGCGAGCCGACCACGGCACCCGTGCGGTCGACGATGTCGCCCGTCTGCGTGCCCACGCGCTCGGCGAGCCAACCCTTCGTGTCGCCGTCGGGGATGAAGCAGATGTCGTACGAATCAGGCTTCTGCGCCACGCTGAGACCGCGACGCGCAGCCTCTTCGCGCACGAGCTGCTTCGACGGCGTGTCGCCGAGCGGGAAGTACGCGTGTGCCAGCTGCTCGGCCGTGAGCACGCCGAGCACGTACGACTGGTCTTTCGCCTCGGCGCTCGCGCGGTGCAGTTCACGGTTGCCGGCGGCATCCGTGACGACCTTGGCGTAGTGGCCGGTCGCGACGGCGTCGAACCCGAGGGCGAGCGCCTTCTCGAGCAACGCGGCGAACTTGATGCGCTCGTTGCAGCGCATGCAGGGGTTGGGCGTGCGCCCGGCGGAGTACTCGGCGATGAAGTCGTCGACGACGTCGGCCTTGAACCGTTCGGAGAAGTCCCACACGTAGTACGGGATGCCGAGCACGTTCGCGGCGCGCTGGGCGTCCATCGAGTCCTCGATCGTGCAGCAGCCGCGGCTGCCGGTGCGTAGGGTTCCGGGCATGCGGCTGAGCGCGAGGTGCACGCCGACGACGTCGTGGCCTGCCTCGACGGCGCGCGCAGCGGCAACGGCGCTGTCGACGCCGCCGCTCATCGCTGCCAGGACCTTCACGTATTCCAGTGTATGCACGGCATGCTGAACGGCGGGTGCACGGGTTTCGAGACGCGTCCTCCTTCGTCGGGCGCTCCGGGGCCCGCGAAGGTCGTCAGCGGTCGAACACGGGTTTCGAGACGCGTCGCGCTTCGCGCGGCGCTCCAGGGCCCGCGAAGGTCGTCAGCGGTCGAACGAGGTCGCCCGGGCGGCGAGGCCGGCACGGGCCGCCTGCGCGTACGCGCCCGGCAGCGCCGCGAGGAACGCGTCGACGTCTGCACCGGTCGACGCGTGGCCGAGCGTGATGCGCAGGGCTCCCCGCGCGTCGGCCTCGGATCGCCCCATGGCCATCAGCACGTGCGACGGCTCGGGCACGCCCGCCTGGCACGCCGAGCCCGTCGAGACGGCCACGCCTGCGGCGTCGAGGAGGAAGAGGAGCGAATCGCCCTCGCACCCGGGGAAGGAGAAGTGTACGTTCCCGGGCAGCCGTCCGGCGGCGTCGGGGTCACCCGAGAGTCGCGCCTCGGGCACCGCCGCAACGACGCCCGCGACGAGCCGGTCGCGCAGTACCGACATCCGCTCGGCATCCCGAGCAAGTCGGGAGTGCACGGCTTCGGCGGCCGCGGCGAACGAGGAGGCGGCCGCGACATCCTGCGTGCCCGACCGCACCTTGCGCTGCTGCCCGCCGCCGTGGATGAGCGGCTCGATCGACGCCGTGCGATCGAGCACGAGCGCGCCGATTCCGGCGGGCCCGCCGATCTTGTGCGCCGAGACGCTGACGGCGACGAGTCCGGCTCCGGGCGGGGCATCCGTCGCCCGGCGCAGGCCGCGGAACTCGATCGGCACCTGCCCGTAGGCTGCGATCGCGTCGAGGTGCAGTGGCACGCCGGCGCGCGCGGTGAGGCGCGCGACGTCTGCCACCGGCTGGATCGTGCCGACCTCGTTGTTCGCCCACAGCATCGAGACGAGGGCCACGGATGCCGCATCGTCGCCGAGTGCGCGCTCGAGCGCGTCGAGGCGGATGCGACCGACCTCGTCGACGGGAAGCTCCTCGACGACCGCACCCTCGTGGGCGGCGAGCCACTCCACCGTGTCGAGCGTGGCATGGTGCTCACCGCCGGGGATGAGGATGCGCGGGCGAGCCGTCGGCCGCTCCCCCGCGAACCCCCTCGCCTGCCGGCTCCACCACAGCCCCTTGATCGCGAGGTTCACCGCTTCGGTGCCGTTGCCGGTGAAGATCACCTCGATGCCGTCAACTCCGAGCGTGGCCGCGATGCGCTCGCGCGCCTCCTCGAGGAGGCGCTTCGCCTGTTGGCCGGCGCTGTGGATCGACGAGGGATTGCCCACCACGGCGAGCGCAGCGGTCAGCGCGTCGATCGCCTCGCGGCGCATCGGAGTCGTCGCAGCGTGGTCGAGGTAGACCATGGCGCAGGCTCCTTCCCCCTCAGATCCTGGGCAGCGCTGGGAGCGCTTCCCCACGAACTACTGTAGATCGCATGCCCGCGCACGATCCCCTGCACGAACTCGGCGTCCGCACCGGCCCCGAGGGCGGCAGCATCCGGGTGTGGTCGCAGCACGCGGCATCCGTCGACCTCGAGGTCTTCGCGAACGGCGACCTCTCGTGGGCGGTCGAGCGGGTGCCGCTCGCGCGCGACGAGCACGGCGTGTGGGAGGGGGCGTCTGCGGCCCTCGTTCCCGGCGCGCGGTACGGGTTGCGGGTCGACGGCCCGGTCGGGCGAGGCCACGCGTTCAACCCCGCGCACACGCTGCTCGACCCGTACGCCCGCGGGCTCGCGGGCGCCCCTGACGGCTCATGGCGAGGCGTCGCGCTCGACTCGCTCGAGGCAGGCGGCTTCGACTGGAGCGGCACGCGGAAGCCCGCCGTTCCGCTCGATCGCACGGTGGTCTACGAGGCGCACGTGCGCGGATTCTCGAAGCTGAACGCCGCGATCCCCGAACCGCTGCGCGGCACGTACGCGGGCCTCGCGCACGACGCCTCCCTCGAGTACCTCACCGGGCTCGGGGTCACCACGGTCGAGCTGCTGCCGGTGCACGCGTTCGTCTCCGAGCAGCGGCTGGTGCGGCAGGGGCGGCTCAACTACTGGGGCTACAACACGCTCGCCTTCTTCGCGGCGCACGCGCCCTACGCATCGGCGTCGGCCCAGGCCGAGGGCGCGCACGCGGTGCGTCGCGAGTTCGCCGGCATGGTGCGCCGCCTGCACGAGGCGGGGCTCGAGGTCGTGCTCGACGTCGTCTACAACCACACCGCAGAGGAGGGGCGCGAAGGCCCCACCTACTCGTTCCGCGGCATCGACAACGCGTCGTACTACCGGCACGACGCCCACGGTCGCTATGTCGACACCACGGGCTGCGGCAACACCGTCGACTTCGGGAAGGATGCGGCGCAGCGGCTCGTGCTCGATTCGATGCGCTACTTCGCCGAGGAACTGCAGGTCGACGGGTTCCGCCTCGACCTCGCGGCGACGCTCGGCCGCGACGATCACGGCGGCTTCACCTCGGCGCATCCGCTGCTCGAGGCGATGCTCGGCGACCCCGTGATC
>DASSBT010000116.1:0-6909 GCA_035698465.1 Agromyces sp.
GCTGAACCCGCCGCCCGTCGTACCGACCGGCATCCGGCAGATCGAAAGGACAAGCCCTCCGTGGCCGACCATTACGAGGTCCTCGGCGTCTCGCGCGACGCCACGCCCGACGAGATCAAGAAGGCGTACCGCCGACTCGCCCGGGAGCTCCACCCCGACGTCAACCCGGGTGCAGAGGCATCCGAGCGGTTCAAGCAGGTCACGCACGCGTACGACGTGCTCTCCGACCCGAAGCAGCGGCAGCAGTACGATCTCGGCGGTGGCCAGGGCGGCTTCGGCGGTCAGGGCTTCGGCGGGTTCGGCGACATCTTCGAGACGTTCTTCGGTGCGGGCCAGCAGACGCGTGGGCCGCGTTCACGTCGCGAGCGCGGTCAGGATGCGCTCATCCGCGTCGAGGTCGGCCTCGACGAGGTGATCTTCGGTACGCACCGCGACATCGAGGTCGACACCGCGATCACCTGTGAAACCTGCCACGGGTCGTGCTGCCAGCCCGGCACGTCGCCTGTGACGTGCGACATCTGCGGCGGTACCGGTTCGATCCAGCGGTCGGTGCGGTCGCTCCTCGGCAACGTGATGACGTCGAGCCCGTGCGGCACATGCCGCGGCTACGGCACGATCATCGCCACCCCGTGCGTGACCTGCCAGGGGCAGGGTCGCATCCGCGCCCGCCGCACGGTGCCGGTCGACATCCCCGCGGGCGTCGACACAGGCCTGCGGCTGCAGATGCCAGGATCCGGCGAGGCCGGCCCCGCTGGGGGTCCCAACGGCGACCTCTACCTCGAGATCAAGGTGCGAAACCACGACGTCTTCAGCCGCAACGGCGACGACCTGCTCTGCACGCTCGAGGTCGCGATGACCGACGCCATCCTCGGCGCGACGACGACGATCCCGGCGCTCGACGGCGACGTCGAGCTCGAGCTCCGGCCGGGCCTTCAGAGCGGCGAGGTGCTCACGGTGAAAGACCGCGGCGTCACGAAGCTCCGCGGCTCGGGTCGCGGCGACCTCAGGGTCGGCGTGCAGGTCGTGACGCCCACGAAGCTGTCGTCGAAGGAGCGCGACCTCATGCAGCAGTTCGCTGCCTCGAAGAAGGCGCCCGCGCCCGAACTGGCGCACTTCCAGCAGGGGCTCTTCGCTCGCCTGCGCGATCGATTCCTCGGGTAGCGGATGCCGCGATGAGCCACCTGTACCTCGACGAGTCGCTCGATCTCGCGCAGGTTGCGCCGGGCGAAACGGTCACGCTGTCGGGCGACGAGGCGCGCCACGCGGTGACGGTCGCGCGGGTGCGCGTCGGGGAGCGGATTGCGATCGGCGACGGAGGCGGCGTGCTCGTGCATGGCATGGTCGCCTCGACCGGCCCTCGGGAGCTGACACTCGAAGCCGAGGACGTGGTGGTCGAAGAGGCGCCATCGCCGCGGCTCGTGCTGGTGCAGGCGCTCGCGAAGGGTGATCGCGACGAACTCGCGGTGCAGGCTGCGACCGAACTCGGCGTCGACGCGGTCGTGCCGTGGGCTGCGACCCGGTCGGTCTCCCGCTGGGATGGGCCGAAGGCCGAGAAGGGCCGGCAGCGGTGGGCGGCGATCGTGCGCGAGGCCGTGAAGCAGTCGATTCGGGCGTGGCTGCCACCCGTGGCGCCCGTCACCCCGACGGCAGGCCTGCCTACGGCGTTGGAGGGCTGCCGGATGCTGCTGCTCGAGCCGACCGCGACGACCCCGCTCACCGACATCCGGCCCGACGGCCGTGACCTCGCGCTCGTCGTCGGACCCGAGGGTGGCATCGCGCCCGCCGAGCTCGAGCGCCTGATGGCCTCGGGCGCAGAACCCGTGCGGCTCGGAGCATCCGTGCTGCGCACCTCGACCGCCGGCCCTGCCGCCATCGCCGTGCTCAACGCCGCGCTCGGGCGGTGGTGAGGCATCCGTCGCTACGATGGAGTGATGACTGGAACCGGCCGTGAACCGAGCCTCTTCGAGCGGATCGCCGCGCGTGAGATCCCCGCGCAGATCGTCGCCGAGACCGACCGGGTGATCGCCTTCCACGACATCGCGCCCAAGGCGCCCGTGCATGTCGTGGTCACTCCGAAGCAGGGCGACTACCGCGACGTCGTCGAACTCGCCGCGGGCGACCCGGCACTGCTCGCCGAACTCGTGGCTGTCTCACGCGGAATCGCCGACGAACTCGCCGACGGCGACTTCCGGCTCGTGTTCAACACGGGCAGCGGCGCAGGGCAGACCGTGTTCCACGTGCACGCGCACGTGCTCGCGGGTGGCCTGGAGGAGGGATCGCTTGCCGGTTGATCCGCAGAGCGACGACACGAGCGCACGGCACGTGCGCGACGACGAAGAGCGGCTGAGCGTCGACGGTATCGCCATGGTGCGCCTGCTCGGCCCGCAGGATCGGCTGCTCACCTCGATCCAGCGCGAGTACCCCGGCGTCGAGGTGCACGTGCGGGGCAACGAGATCGCGATCCGCGGCGACGCCGACGAACGAGCCCGGGTGCGCCGCCTCATCGAAGAACTCCTGGAACTCGTGCGCAGCGGCCAGGACCCAACGCCCACCGAAGTGAGGAGCTCGGCCCGTATGCTCGAAGCCGATCCCAATGCCAAGCCGTCCGAACTGCTCGGGCAGGTCATCGTCTCCGCCCGCGGCAAGACGATCAGGCCGAAGACCGAGGGCCAGCGCCAGTACGTCGACGCGATCGACGAGCACACGATCGTCTTCGGCATCGGGCCCGCCGGCACCGGCAAGACCTACCTCGCCATGGCGAAGGCCGTGCAAGCACTGCAGCGCAAAGAGGTGAACCGCATCATCCTCACGCGCCCGGCCGTCGAGGCGGGGGAGCGGCTCGGGTTCCTGCCCGGCACGCTCACCGACAAGATCGACCCCTACCTGCGGCCGCTGTACGACGCGCTCAACGAGATGATGGACCCCGAGATGGTGCCGAAGCTCCTCGCCTCGGGCACCGTCGAGGTCGCTCCGCTCGCGTATATGCGCGGCCGCACCCTGAATGACTCGTTCGTCGTGCTCGACGAGGCGCAGAACACCACGCCAGAGCAGATGAAGATGTTCCTCACCCGTCTCGGGTTCGGTTCGAAGATGGTCGTGACCGGCGACATCACGCAGATCGACCTGCCGGGCGGCGCGAGCGGCCTCCGGCTCGTGACCCGCATCCTCGACCACGTCGACGACATCGAGTTCGTGCGGCTCACGAGCGACGACGTCGTGCGGCACTCGCTCGTCGGTCGCATCGTCGACGCCTACACCGAGTACGACCAGCGCAGCCAGGCGCAGCGATACGAACGGGAGCAGGCGCGCGAGTTCGCGAACCGCGCCGAACGGCGCCGGGGCACGCCCCGCGATCACCTGCCGAGAAAGGGCCAGCCGTGAGCATCGAGGTCAACAACGAGTCGGCGATCGAGGTCGACGAGGCGGCGCTGCAGCGGCTCGCCGTGTACGCGCTCGACGCGATGCACGTGCACCCCGACGCCGAACTCGCGATCGTGCTCGTCGACGAGGGCGCCATGGAGCAGCTGCACGTGCAGTGGATGGACGAACCGGGCCCGACCGACGTGCTGAGCTTCCCGATGGACGAGCTCCGCCCCGGCACCGAAGACCAGCCCGCTCCGCCCGGGCTCCTCGGGGATGTCGTGCTCTGCCCGCAGGTCGCCGAGGCGCAGGCACGCACCGCGGGGCATCCGCTCATCGACGAACTGCTGCTGCTCACGACGCACGGCATCCTGCACCTGCTCGGCTTCGACCACGCCGAGCCCGCCGAGGAGAAGGAGATGTTCGGCGTCCAGCGCGACATCCTCGTCGGCTTCACGATGCAGGAGCGACGTCGCTGACCATGCAACCCTGGCTCTTCATCGGAGCAGCCTTCGTGCTCGTCGGATTCGGCGGTCTCATGGCGGCGGTCGACGCCGCGATCGGCGTGACGAGCCGGGCGGATGTCACCGACCTCGCGGTCGGCTCACGCGCCCGCCGTTCGCTCCTCGCGATCGCCGACGACACCGGGGCGCACGTCAACGCCGTGAACTTCATGCGCATCATCGCCGAGACCACGGCGGCGGTGCTCGTGACGCTGGCGTTCGCGAGCTTCCTCGACAACGTGTGGCTCGTGCTGCTCTACTCGGCCCTCATCATGACCGCGGTCTCATTCGTACTGGTCGGCGCCAGCCCTCGCAGCGTCGGGCGCGCGCACGCCGGCGCGGTGCTGCGGTTCACCGCCCCGCTCGTGCACTTCCTGCGAGTACTGCTCGGGCCACTCGCCAACGCGCTCGTCGCCCTCGGCAATCGAGTCACCCCCGGTGCGATCAGGTTCGCCGGTGTCTCGAGCGAGGAACAACTGCTCAGCATGGTCGACGAGGCCACCGAGCTCGACGTGCTCGAAGAGGGCGACCGCGAGCTCATCCACTCGATCTTCGAGTTCAACGACACCGTGGTGCGCGAGGTGATGGTACCGCGCACCGACATGGTGACGATCGATGCGACGGCGCACCTCGCGCAGGCGATGGCACTGTTCCTGAAGGCCGGCTATTCGCGTATCCCGGTGATCGAGCGCGACGCTGATGACGTGACCGGCATCCTCTACCTTCGAGATCTCGCGCGCCTCAGCTTCGAGCGGCCGCTCGACGCAGAGGGGCTCACCGTCGGCGAACTCGTGCGGCCGGCGGTGTTCGTGCCCGAGTCGATGAAGGCCGACGCCCTGCTGCGCCAGATGCAACTCGAGTCGAACCACCTCGCGATGGTCGTCGACGAGTACGGCGGCGTCGCCGGCCTCGCGACCCTCGAAGACCTGATCGAAGAGCTCGTGGGCGACATCTCCGACGAGTACGACCGCGAGGCCGCCCAGGTCGAAGACCTCGGCGACGGCCGGTTCCGGGTGAACGCGCGCCTGGCGATCGACGAGCTCGGCGAGTTGTTCCGCCTCGACCTCGACGACGAGGACGTCGACTCCGCGGGCGGGCTGCTCGCCAAGGAGCTCGGCCATCTGCCGCTTCCCGGCGAGCGGGTGACGGTCTCAGGGCTGATCCTCGAGGCCGAGCGCACCGAGGGCCGCCGAAAGCGCATCTCGACGATCCTCGTCGAGCGCGACCAGGCCCTGATCGACGCCCAGTCGGCCTTCGACACGGGCGAGTTCGAAGGAAGGAACCACCGTGGCTGAGTACCGTGCCGGGTTCGTGTCGATCGTGGGTCGCCCGAACGTGGGCAAGTCCACGCTCACGAATGCACTGGTGGGCGAGAAGGTGGCGATCACGAGCTCGAAGCCGCAGACGACGCGTCGCGCCATCCGGGGCATCGTGCATCGCGAGCACGGCCAGCTGATCCTGGTCGACACGCCGGGCCTGCACCGTCCGCGCACCCTGCTCGGCGAACGACTCAACTCGCTCGTGCAATCGACCCTCGGCGACGTCGACGTGATCGCGTTCTGCGTGCCTGCGAACGAGGCGATCGGCCCGGGCGACCGGTTCATCAACGAGCAGCTCGACCAGTATCCGCGGGCGAAGAAGGTCGCCATCGTGACGAAGACGGATGCCGCGGGCAAGGCGCGAATCGCCGAGCAACTGCTCGCCGTCTCCGAGCTGCGCGAGTGGGCGGCGATCATCCCGGTGTCGGCGCCACGCGGCGAGCAGCTCGACGTGCTGGTCGACGAACTGCTCGCGCTCATGCCCGAGTCGGATCATCCGCTCTACCCGGCCGAGACGTCGACCGACGAAGACGTGACCGAGCGCATCTCCGAGCTCATCCGCGAGGCGGCGCTCGAGGGCGTCTCCGACGAACTGCCGCACTCGATCGCGGTCACGGTCGACGACATGATCGAGCGCGACGACAAAGACCTGCTCGAGATCTACGCCAACCTCTTCGTCGAGCGCGACAGCCAGAAGGGCATCATCATCGGCAAGGGCGGCACGCGGCTTCGCGACGTGGGCTCGTCGGCCCGCTCGCAGATCGAGGCACTGCTCGGACGCAAGGTGCACCTCGCCCTGCACGTGAAGGTCGCGAAAGACTGGCAGCGCGACCCGAAGCAGCTCGGCCGGCTCGGATTCTGAGGAGCGATCGGCCGCGTCAGCCTTCGTCGACCGGGGTGAGCGCCGAGATCACGACAACCGCGTCGTCACCGTAGCGTTCGTCGACGGAGCCCTGCAGTGCGCCGTCGTCGAACTGCACCTCGAGCACGACCCGTCCATTGACGAAGCCGGTCGAGAGCAGGTCGGGCACGGCACGCTCGAGTTCGGCCTGCACGAGTTCGGCCTCGGTCTCGGGCAGCGCGCCGGGTGGAAGGGTGTCGTCCCACGGGTTCGGCGCGTCGGGATCGGCCATCGGGTCGTAGAGGGCGGCGAGCACCGGATCGCGCGTGACGGTGAACGTCTCACCGTCCCAGTCGCCCCACACCGCGTACGACCCCCACGTCACGCCCGACGCGGTCTGCTCGCCGTCGACGGCCGCCCAGTCCCAGCCCACGATCTCGGGCCCTGAGCACTGGGGCGGGTATGACTCGGCGATCGCGCCGAGGCACAGCATCGGCGTGCCGTCCTTCTCCAGCACCGTGCCGACCGCGGTCACTTCTGCCGGGAGCGCCGCGCGATCGGGTTCCCAGGTCGCGTCGGTGTCACCGCCGATGCTTCCGCCGGCGCCGGAGCACGCCGCCAGCAGGAGCACCGCGGATGCCGCGAGCACCGCCGATCCCACCGTCATCCTGCCGCGCATCCGCACCTCCGATCCCATTCTCCGAGACGGGCACGGGATGTGCGACCCAACGTTTCGGCTGCCTCGATCGTCTGCCGCGGCATCCGTCACCGCCACCTGCGACGAACGAAGCGGGCCGGCGTACGACTCCAGGATGATTCCGGCCGCTCGCGTGCCGACAGGCGCCGGGCACCGCGTACGGTGGATCGGTGCACACCACGCTCAGCA
>DASSBT010000117.1:0-6109 GCA_035698465.1 Agromyces sp.
CCCCTCGACCTCGGCCGCGACGAACGCCTCTTCACCGACAAGCAGAAGACCGCCCTCGCGATCCGCGACGGCGGCTGCATGGACCCCGACTGCACCCGCCCACCGTCCTGGACCGAAGCCCACCACATCGATCACTGGGAACGCGACGACGGCCGCACCGACATCCGCGACGGCATCCTGCTCTGCCGCCGAGAACACCTCCGCTACCACAACCAAGGCTGGGAAATCCGACGCGACGGCGCCACCTACTGGCTCATCCCACCCACATCCGTCGACACCGAACAAACCCCAAGACTGATGAAACCCAACACCCCAGCCGACATCATCAACCCAGTAGACCCCACACACCTACCCAATACAGGCGATGCAGGCGACCCGGTCGACCCGCGTGACGCGAGTAGCGAACATCCGCTTCCACTCGCAGGGTAGAACTCTGTCCAGAGCCAGGCAGAAGGCCGCCCAGCGCGGGTCGGCGCGGCGTGACGTGGCGCGGGGTCGGCGCGGCGCGGCGCGGTCCGGTCAGGCGCGGTAGACGCCGGTGCCACCGGCCGTGCCAAGGGTGTTCGCCGAATCACGCAGTGATCGATCTGCGCAATTCCCGCGATCTACGCGCCGACCAGCCGCCCCGCCAGGTAGCCCTCGAGCTCTGCGATCGGCACCCGCTCCTGCGCCATCGAGTCGCGATCACGCACAGTGACCGCGTTGTCGTCGAGCGAATCGAAGTCGACCGTGATGCAGTACGGCGTACCGATCTCATCCTGACGCCGGTAGCGACGACCGATGGCACCCGCGTCATCGAAGTCGACGTTCCAGTGCTTGCGCAGCGTCGAAGCGATCTCGCGCGCAAGCGGCGACAACCGCTCATTCCGACTGAGCGGAAGCACCGCCGCCTTCACGGGCGCGAGACGCCGATCCAGACGAAGCACGGTACGAGTGTCGGTGCCACCCTTCGCGTTCGGCACCTCCTCCACGTGGTAGGCATCCACGAGGAAGGCCATCAGCGACCGCGTCAGGCCTGCCGCCGGCTCGATGACATACGGCGTCCACCGCTCGTTCTTCGACTGGTCGAAGTACGACAGGTCCTTGCCCGAGTGCTCCGAATGGGTCGACAGGTCGAAGTCGGTGCGATTCGCCACACCCTCGAGCTCGCCCCACTCACCGCCCATGAAACCGAAACGGTACTCGATGTCGATCGTGCGCTTCGAGTAGTGCGACAACTTGTCTGCCGGGTGCTCGAACAGCCGCAGGTTCGCGGGGTCGATGCCGAGATCGGTGTACCACTTCCAGCGGTAGTCGACCCAGTAGTCGAACCACTCGTCATCCGACCCCGGCTCGACGAAGAACTCGAGCTCCATCTGCTCGAACTCGCGGGTACGGAAGATGAAGTTGCCCGGCGTGATCTCGTTGCGGAACGACTTGCCGATCTGGCCGATGCCGAACGGCGGCTTCATGCGCGCCGCCTGCAACACGTTGGCGAAGTTCGTGAAGATGCCCTGTGCCGTCTCGGGGCGCAGGTACTGCATGCCCGACTCGTCTTGCACGGGCCCGAGGTAGGTCTGCAGCATCATGTTGAAGTCACGAGGCGGAGTCCACTGACCACGCGTGCCGCAGTTCGGGCACGCGATGTCGCCCATGCCGTTCTCGGGGGCGCGGCCCTTCTTCTCCTCGAACGCCTCGAGCAGATGATCTTCGCGGTATCGCTTGTGGCAGTGCAGACACTCCACGAGGGGATCCGTGAAAACCCCCACATGCCCGGAAGCCTCCCACACCTGCTTCGGCAGGATGACACTCGAATCCAGGCCGACGACGTCGTCGCGACCGGTGACCATGTACCGCCACCACTGCCGCTTGATGTTCTCCTTCAGCTCGACACCGAGGGGCCCGTAGTCCCAGGCGGATCGAGAGCCGCCGTAGATCTCACCCGCTTGGAAGACGAAGCCTCGATGCTGAGCGAGGGCGATGACGGATTCGAGACGGCTGGGTGCGGCCACGGTGGCTCCAATGGTCGTTGGGATCGGATGGTGCTTCAGATCGGGGGAATGCCCGGAAACGACACGGTCTCACCATCTTACGGGCGCTACGCTGTGGGCCAGAACGACCCGGCACGACCCAGCACACGGCGGCACCACCCGGCACGATCACCCGGCACCATGCAATGTCCACGATGAAGGGGGCAACGGTGTTCGATCCCCTGCTCGACCTCAACATCGTCGGGGCGCCGTTCCTCATCACGATCTACGCCATCGCGGCAGCCTTCTTCATCTACCTCCTCGGCCGAGGCGACGGCTGGTCGTGGGTGCTCGCGGTCATCGTGCTCCTCATCGTCGGGGCGATCGTCGGCGGTGCCGTGCTCTGGATCACCGTCAATGTGTTCGACGCCTTCGGCGGTCCGGTGGCGGATGCCACGTGGCTGTGGGTGCCCGCGGCATTCGCCGGCATCACCCTCGCGATCTGGAACCTCTGGCACTCCAGGTGGTGGCGCAAGCTCATCGCCGTCATCGCGATCCCCGTCTTCTCGCTCACCGCGATGTTCGCGATCAACGCCGCCTACGGACTCGACCCCACCCTCGGCGCACTGCTCGGCATCTCGACCGCCGACACGATCGACATCGATCCGCCCGACGAGACCCCCGAAGCCGACCCCGCCGAACCGCTCTACCTCACGTGGACACCACCGCCCGACATGCCCGCCACCGGTGTCATCGGCATCCCCGACGATGGCATACCGAACACGAACTCCGGCTTCCAGGCCCGCCCCGCACAGGTGTACCTGCCGCCGGCCGCACTGGTGACGGATGCCCCACGCCTTCCCCTGGTCATCATGATGATGGGTCAACCCGGCGACCCCGACGCCACCTTCATCGGGGCGGTGCTCGACGAGTACGCCGCACAGCACGACGGCCTCGCCCCGATCGCACTCGTCGTCGACCAACTCGGCGATCCGACCCAGGACCCGCTCTGCCTCGACACCGCCATGGGCAAGGTCGAGACGTACCTGATGCAAGATGTGCTGCCGTGGGCGAAGCAGAACCTCAATGTGCTGCAGGGCCGCCAGTACACGACCGTGGCCGGCTACTCGAACGGCGGCGAGTGCGCGGCGTACTTCGGCTCGAAGTATCCCGATGCCTTCGGCAACCTCATCGCGATCTCTCCCGTCGAGTACGCTGGCGCCGAACGCAACGACGACGTGCTGGCCGCCGTCTTCAACGGTGACCAGGCGGCGTACGACGCGGTCAAGCCCGCGAACATCATGGCCGCGATGGCGCCGTACCCCGATACGACCGCGATCTTCACCGCCGGTGAGGACGACAGCGGCTTCGCTGCGGGTACGGAGCGATTGGCGGATGCCGCGACCGCCGCCGGCATGGCGACGACGTTCTTCCTCGTACCCGACGCCGACCACGGTGTTTCAGGGTTGAACGGCGGCCTCGAGAAGGGATTCGAAGTGCTGTACCCCCGACTGGGACTCTCGGCGCCATGACGTCGACCAGCAAGATGGAGCACGTGCCTGACAACGAGGTCGACGCCGAGCCCACCGGCCGACTGCGAACGACCACCGAGGCGCTCGGCGCATTCATCAGGCGGATCCCCTTCAGCATCGCGCTCGGCGTCCTGCTGATCGTGACGGCGGTGGCGACCGGCACGATGTTCGGCAGCGCCTCGGAGGTGACGGGACAGACCTGGGCGGCCGGTGTCACGACCACGATCGAGGGTGGCGCGTGGTGGACGGTCGCGACCGCGCTGTTCATTCCGTTCGACCCGTTCCAGCTCGTGTTCGGCGTGCTGGCGGCGGTGCTGTTGCTCGGCATCGCCGAACGCCGCATGGGCACCGGGCGCGCGATCCTCGCGTTCGTCGTGACGGGCATCCTCGGCGTCGCACTCGGCACGATGCTGCAGTGGCTCGGCTCGCTCGCCGGCGAATGGTGGGCCACCGGCACGGCCGCCGACCTCACGCTCGACCCCCTCACGGGCATCGTGGGCGCGCTCATCACGGCGACCGCGTTCATGGGGTCACTGTGGCGCCGACGCATCCGCATCGTGACCTTCGCCTTCATCCTCGTGTTCGTGCTGTACGACGGCGACTCGTCCAACGCGTACCGCATCATCGCGGCGATCGCCGGCCTGTTCCTCGGCGCCGTCCTCACCGGCGATGCCTCCACGCTCAAGGCGCACCGAAGCTCGCACCAGGAGACCCGCACGCTCGTCGCCGCTGTGGTGGCGGTGACGGCGATCGGCCCGATCGTGGCGCTCGTGAATCGCACCGAGTTGACGCCCTTCAGCTTCGGCTCGTATCTGTTCGCCGACGAGCCGATCGACCTCGACACCGTCATCTCGCAGTGCAACGCCACGGCCAGCGCCCTCGGCGACGAGTGCCTGAAGCAACTCGCGCTGATGAGCGCGCAGGGCTTCGGGATGTTCCTGCTGTCGTTCGTGCCGGTGTTGCTGCTGCTCGTCGGCGCGTGGGGCCTGCGAAACGGGCGCCGCTTCGCGTGGTGGCTCACGGTCGCCGTGAATGTCGCGGTCCTCCTCTTCGCGCGCACCGCCTACGACGTCACGATCACGACCGCCGACGTCGAGGACGGCACGTGGTCGGTCTTCGACATCGGTGAGCTCATCGTGTGGATCCTCGCGATGCTCGCACTGCCCATCGGCATCATCGTGATGCTGTTCGTCACGAGGCGGCACTTCCGGCTGCGCACACCGCATGAGGCGTTCCACCGCTTCGTCACGACGACGGTGGTCTCCTTCCTCGTGCTCGCCTCCGTGTACTTCGTGACCAGCCTCGTGACGATCGACGAGTTCTGGCCGACGGCCTCGCCGTGGGACCTGCTGCTCGACACGTTCAAGCGATTCATCCCGCCGCACTTCCTCTCGGTCGTCGACCCGATCGTGCTCCCGGGCCACGACCTCACGAGCGTGCTCTACCAGGTCGTCGGGCCGCTGTTCTGGGCGATCTTCATCGTCGGCGCGGTCATGCTCATGCGGCGCACGCACACCGAGATGGGGTTCGCCGACTACCGGCGCATCCGGTCGCTGCTGCGCAGCACGGGCGGCGGCACGCTCGGCTTCATGGCCACCTGGCCCGGCAACGTGTACTGGTTCAGCGAGGATCGCGAGGCGGCTGTCGCCTACCGGGTCATCAACGGGATCGCGATCACGATGTCCGACCCGATCTGCTCACCGGATGACGCGGGCCGCGTCATCCGCGACTTCGCCGTCTTCTGCGACGAGCACAGCTGGATTCCCGTGTTCTACAGCGTGCACCCGCAGTACCTGCCCGTGTTCGAGGAGCTCGGCTGGCAGCACATGTCGGTCGGTGAGGAGACGCTCGTGCGCACGAGCGGGCTCGAACTCACCGGCAAGCCGTGGCAGAAGGTGCGGCAGGCGCTCAATCGCGGCATCAAGGAGGGCATGACCACCGTCTGGACGACGTGGGACGACCTGCCGCTCGCCACCGTCGCAGAGATCAACGCCATCTCGGAGGAGTGGGTCGCCGAGAAGGAGCTGCCCGAGATGGGCTTCACCCTCGGCGGCATGGAGGAGCTGAAGGATCCCGACGTGCGCCTCATGCTCGCGGTCGGCCCCGACGGCCGGCTGCAGGCGATCACGAGCTGGCTGCCGGTGTATCGCGACGGCGAGGTGATCGGCTGGACGATCGACTTCATGCGCCGTACCGACGGCAGCATGAACGGCATCATGGAGTTCCTCATCGCGTCGGCGGCGCTGCACATGAAGGAGGAGGGCGCCGAGGTGCTGAGCCTCTCGGGCGCGCCGCTCGCCACGAAGCCGCTCGCCGCAGGTGAGGAGGCGCCCGAGCCCACCGTGATGACCCGGCTCCTCGAGTTCCTCGCCAAGACCCTCGAACCGGCCTACGGCTTCTCGTCGCTGTTCCGCTTCAAGGCGAAGTTCAACCCCGACTACGAGACCATCTCGATGGCCTACCCCGATGCCCTCGCCCTGCCGACGATCGGCCTCGCGATCGGCAAGGCGTACCTGCCCGAAGTGTCGCCGCGCGAGATGGTGGCGCTGGTACGCACCCTGACGTAATGACCCCGACCCGACGATCGATGCGAATGCCAATGCGACGGGAGTGACGGATGCCGCAGCC
>DASSBT010000118.1:0-15443 GCA_035698465.1 Agromyces sp.
GAGCGGCGAGTGGGCCGACACCGCCGTCGGCCTCGACGGCAATCACGCCAACATCGCGGTCCTCCAGACGCCAGACGGACACGGTCAGCTCGAGCTCTTCGAGTACATCCACCCGCACGCGATCGAGACGGAGCCCACCCGCCCCAACGAGATCGGCATGCACCGCGTCGCCTTCTCCGTCGACGACATCGACGCGGCCCTTGAGATCGCCGCGAGACACGGTTGCCATCCCCTTCGCGGCGTGGCCACCTATCAGGACGTGTACAAGCTCACGTACCTCCGCGGCCCCAGCGGCATCCTCGTGATGCTCGCCGAGGAGCTGAAGAAGGGTTGACGGCGAACGCCACCGCCCCTGGCGTTGGCCTCACCGATCGGATCCGCCGCACGGTGTATCGGTCGGCACCCACATGGCCGGCTCACCGCCTCGTGGCAGGGCGCGGTGAAAGCTCGTCGATCAACGATCAGAAGCCCGAAAACGGTTTCGGACTTGACCTTGACACTGTGACAAGGTCTCTGATGAAGTGTGGAGGTGGTCACGATGACCCAAGTACACACACCCCAAGGCGCCGGCTCGAGGCTGATGAACGCGCTGGAAGCGGATGCCCCGTCAGCCCGCCTGCAGGCGGTGCTCACCGCCGGAACCAACCCGGATCCCGCATTCACCGGGGTGCTGGTCGAGCAGTGCGCGGTCGAGCCCGACTTCTACGTGCGTGACATGCTCACCTGGGCGCTCATCCGTCACGACCACGCGGCCGTCGTCGAGCTGATACTCCCCGAGTTGCAGTCGGAGACTCCACAAGCGCGGAGTCAGGCGCTGCACACGCTCACGAAGGTCGCAGACCCGGACACGTGGCCTGCGATCACGACCGAGCTGTTGCTGGATGAGGACGACCAGGTGGCCCGCACCGCATGGCGCGCCGCAGCCGGACTCGTGCCGGAAGGACAGGAGGCACCACTTGCCGAGACCCTGTCCTCGCAGTCTGGTCGCGGTGAGCGCGACATGCAGCTGAGCCTCAACCGCGCCTTCGGCGATCTGGGATCCGCGGCCGTGCCGGTCGTGGAGCGCGCGAAGACTCACAACGACGAGGCGGTGCGGATCCACGCGATCGCAACCGAGCGGATCATGGCAGACGCAGAAGAGGGCTTCGATGCCGCGATCGCGGAAGCGCGCAAGACTGTCGCGCTGTTGGCAGCTCCGAAGATCCAGGATGCCGACCATGCTGATCGGTGAGGTCTCTGCGCGGTCGGGGGTGAGCGCCCGCATGTTGCGCCACTACGACAGGATCGGGCTCGTGTCGCCGACGGCACGCACGCATGGCGGCTACCGGGAGTACTCGGAGGAGGACATCCGGCGGCTGTTCCACGTCGAGGGGCTCCGGTCGCTCGGGCTCGCCCTGCAGGAGATCGCTGATGCGTTCGGCGACCTCTCCTTCAGCCCGGCGGCGATGGTCGATGACCTCATCGCGCGCACGCACGCCCGCCTGGCTCAGGAGACGAAGCTCCTTCGCGACCTGAGCCAGGTGCAGGCCAGTGAACCGACCGGATGGTTCGACGTGCTGAAAACGATCGGACTGATGAGGGGCCTCGATGCCGAAGACGCTTCTGAACGACAGCGTTTCGCGCTCTCCCTCGACAAGGAAGAGGTGGCTCGGGGTGTCATCCCGCTTGTCGAAGCTGCGCTGACCGATACCGACCTCAACGCGGCCGGCGCGCTGGATTGGGCACTTGCGCAGGGCGGCGACGCCGCCGTTCCAATCCTCTCCGACGCACTGGATTCGCCCGATGAACGCCGGAGGCACCGAGCGGTGGAGGCGCTCACAAAGATCGGATCGCCCCGCGCATCCGACGCACTAGTGGACGCTTTCGAGCATCCCGACCCGCTGGTGCGTTCACGAGCGTCGCTGGCACGCGGAAGACGTGGCGACACAGACGTGATCCCAACCCTCGTCGCGCTCATTGTCGATGGACGTGATGACGTGGAGGCTTCCGACGTGCTTGCCGACCTTGCCGCACGGCGGGGCTGTGCAGAAGAGATCACCAGCGCCATCGGAACGGAGCTCGCGCGCGCAGGCGATACGGAGCGTCAGCGCCTCACGGCGGCGCTCGCGGACATTCGAGGTCAAGACGCTGATGTGTTGCTGACCGGTCTGGCAGGCGACCCTGACCGTCGCGTCGCGCTCACTGCCACGTTCCTGCTGCGGTCGCGCGACCAGAGTGGAGTGCTTCAGGGCGACAGTTCATCGCTGACAGTAGTTCGAGTACGGTCGGGTGAAGACGCGCTGCGCACGTCAAGGGAGAAAACGAGATGAGACCACTCCGATACTCGATCAACGTCACGCTCGACGGCTGCTGCCATCATGAGGCAGGGCTGCCCCCCGACGAGGAGTCGATGCGTTACTGGACCGCGGAGATGGAACAAGCCGATGCCCTGCTGTTCGGCCGGGTGACCTACGAGATGATGGAGTCGGCGTGGCGGCAGCCGGCCACGGGCACGTGGCCTGACTGGATGGATGAGTGGGAGATCCCGTTCGCCGAGACCATCGACCGGGCGAAGAAATACGTCGTGTCGAGCACGCTGAGCGGGGTCGACTGGAATGCCGAGCTGCTGCGAGGCGACTTGGGGCAGGCTGTCGAGCGGCTCAAGCAGGAGCCAGGCGAGGGCCTGTTCGTGGGTGGCGTAACCCTCCCCTTGGCATTGGCAGACCTGGGACTGATCGACGAGTACGTGTTCGTTGTGCAGCCGGTCCTTGCCGGACACGGGCCGACGTTGCTCGCCGGTTTGCGCGAGCGTATCCAGCTCGAGCTCGTGGATCGCCATGAGTTCCGGTCGGGGGCGAGCGCGCTGCGATACCGGCCCACGCGAGTAACGGCGTGACGGGATTGGTCCTGACGGCTCGGGCGGGGGGTGCACGGTGAGGGTTGCCCAGAAATTCGCAGGAAACTCGCGGACTCACGGACGCGGTCAGGCCTATGCTGATCCCACAGCCTGGGTCGTGAGGGTCCGGGGTGTCGACGAAGACGCCGGCAGGCTCGTTGACCCCACGTACCGGCGCATTGGTCATGCACCATCGCTCAGTGCGACTGGGGCGGTTGTCTCATGAAGACGAAGACGACTCCGCCCCACCGGACAATCCCGAGCCGCCGTTCAGGATCGTTCAACGTCGCTCAGTTCACCCGGTCAACAAGCCCCTTCGACCCCGTCGCCCAAGAGTGCGACCTTCATGTGGCGACCCTCGTGCGCGGCCACGATCGACCATTACGAGATCAACTGTCGAGGTGTATCTGAACTCCGGTTTCGCAACCCCATCGGGCGTGTTCAACATTTGTTCGACGCACGCTAGGATGGAGATATGGTCTCGACGATCGGATTCCGTCCCACTCAGGACGACGAGCGCATTCTTCGCGAAGCGGCGCAGCCTGGCGAGAGCACGTCCGACACGCTCCGCCGTGCGCTGCGGCTGCTGGATCACGAGCGTTGGCTGGAACAGTTTCGAGCCGATGCTGACGCACTGAAGGACGAGAACCTCAACGCAGAGCCTGAGGCCTGGTGATCCGCGGCGCGGTCTACCGGATCGACCTGGGCCGGCCACGCGGGCACGAGCAGGGCGGAAGACGGCTCGGGCTGGTCGTGTCGCCCTCGGACTCTCCTTTGTCCGTCGTCACCATCGTCCCCACCTCA
The DNA here is from genome assembly GCA_035698465.1 of Agromyces sp. Lineage (GTDB taxonomy): Bacteria > Actinomycetota > Actinomycetes > Actinomycetales > Microbacteriaceae > Agromyces. Next base: position 3,680 of record DASSBT010000118.1, read on the forward strand.
ACGTCGGCGGGACGGTCCGTTCATCGTCCTGAGTTGGAGATCGATGGCCGCGGAACCAGGCTGCTCGTCGATCAGATTCGCTCGATCGACGTCGATTACCTTGTTGGCGATCCGGTCGATTACCTCACCCGAGATCAGCTTGCGGAGGTGGACTTGGCCTTGGCCCATTACCTTGGCGTCCAAGACGTGATGCCACCGCGGGCATTGTAAGCGGCAACTGCTGTGGGTGCGATGCTGGCAGATCGGTCGCACGATCTTGGAGCGCCAGCCGTCGACATCCCTCTGCGGGCCGTCTCATCGATCGACGGCAGGATCAGCCCGGCAGCGCCGGCCATGGCCGCCACTGCCCGTCAACGGGAACGAGGTGGCGCGCTCGTTCCAGGCGCTCGGCCGGGACTTCGTCTGTTCGAGCTTGACCCGAGCTGATGCGGACGCCGGGTTCTTCCAAGCGGTATCCGAGCCAACCGGTCGTCTGCGGGCCCACGGACTCGCCGTAGTGGCCGGTGGCCACCATGCGTACTGTCCACTCAAGTTCGTTGGCGAGGGAACGGACATCGTCATCGCAGGCGTCGCACCCGCACACCGGGAAGTGGAAGTCGTGCAGCACCCCCGCGTGCAGGTAGACGCCGGGGAACGAGGTCAGCACGAACGTGAGCGGCGCAGACTCCGGTGCGTTGGGCGTCAGCCGCACCGAATGCACGGGATCGTCGGGTTGGAGAAGGAGATCCGGCACCACCTGCGGGCCGCTCTCGACCTCGACATCGAAGGCGGATCGGAGCCACTCGATCAACGCATACGCGACCGTGTGCAGGCCCGCGAAGCGATCGAGATTGCCGGTGCGCGAGTAGGCGTTCTCAGGAGGCCCGTTCACGCCCCACCTGGTGCCGTACTCGATCGGAGCGCCATCCTCATCGACATAGACACCCATGGGGAGCGCGGGGCGCTCGTAATCCATCACACCTCCCACCGTACGAGGCTCAGGGGGCTCGGGACCTGAGCGCGGCCGAAGACGATCCGCCAGCGCCGGGATCAACGCAGTTGCGGTAGGAGGACGGCCAGCGACCGGTATGAGCGCGAGCAGGGGCGATTGACGATCCATGGTGGCGAGTCGCGGCATCCGGTCAGGCGATTCCCCGCATGCCCGCCCGCAAGAATGCCCGATGCGCGTGCCGTGAACGCTACGCACGGCCGCGTGCAGATTTCGCTCCGCGGTGCGCTGCTACGCCCCGGTGAACACGAGCCAGAGCAGCACGCCGTTCAGCGTGATCAGGAAGACGGATGCCGCGACGCCGAGTGCCGTCGTCACCCAGTGGTTCGCGAACCGGCCGAGCACGCTTCGCTTCGCGGTGATCGCCACGAGCGGGATGAGCGCGAACGGGATGCCGAACGAGAGCACGACCTGGCTCAGCACGAGCGAGATCGTCGGGTCGAAGCCGAGCGAGAGGATCACGAGCGCGGGGATGAGGGTCACCAGCCGGCGTGCCAGCAGCGGCACCCGCACGTGCAGCAGGCCGTGCATGATCTCGGCGCCGGCATACGCGCCGACCGATGTCGACGCGAGCCCCGATGCCAGCAGGCCGACCGCGAACAGGGTCGCCACGACGGGGCCGAGGGTCGCCTGCAGGGCGGCGTGTGCGCCCTCGAGGCTGTCGGTGCCCTCGACGCCAGCGAGGTTCGCGGCCGCCAGCAGCAGGATGCAGAGGTTCACCGACCCGGCGATGAGCATCGCGATCGAGACATCCCAGCGCGTCGCGACGAGGAGCCTGGCGGTCGGGATGCCGCGGCCCTTCTCGATGGGCTCGGCCGCCTCGTGGCGCCCGGCGTCGCCGCCCGCAGGCCTGCGACTCGGGGCGAACCGGTCGCGACTCAGGGCCGAGTGCGCGTAGATCGCGTGCGGCATGATCGTCGCACCGAGAATGGATGCCGCGAGCAGCACCGAATTCGTGTCGGCGAACCGCGGCACCAGCCCCGCGAAGAGACCCGCGGGGTCGGGCGGTGCGACGAACACGCCGACGCTGAACCCCACGGCGATGATCACGAGCAGCCCGACGATGACGAACTCGAACGGCCTTGCACCGCGTCGCGACTGGATCACGAGCAGCACGAGCGAGACGGCCCCGGTGATGAGACCGCCCCACACGAGCGGCACGCCGAACAGCAGGTTCAGGGCGACGGCGCCGCCGATGACCTCGGCGAGGTCGGTGGCCATGGCCACGAGTTCGGCCTGCAGCCAGTACGCACGCCGCCCCCACTTGTTGCCGAGGCGTTCGCCGAGCACCTCGGGCAGGCTCTTGCCGGTGACGACGCCGAGCTTGGCCGAGAGGTACTGGATGAGCCACGCCATGACGTTGCCGAGCACCACGACCCACACGAGCAGGTACCCGTACTGCGCGCCCGCCGTCATGTTGCTCGCGACGTTGCCCGGGTCGAGGTATGCGACGCCGGCGACCAGCGCAGGCCCGATCAGCCAGGCAAGACGGGGCACGGAGGGCGCGGCCGGAGGAGTGCTCCCTGCGCGGGTGCCGGCCGTGGGTGCGCTCGGCGACACGGGCTCTGACGACGCACCGGCTGCGGAGGGTCGCGCCGTCGCGGCATCCGGGAATTTAGGCATACCGAAAGATTACATGGATTTCGGTATCCCGAAAAGCAGCGCGCCGCTTCAGAGCTTCACGCACGGACGACCTCCGAACGGGGTACTTCCCGCCTCACCATCAGGGGAGTACATTTCGCGCAGTGGCCGTGACATGGCCTCCGAACCCGATTCTGATCCGGCGCCATGCCACGGCCTTCTTCTCAGAGAAAGCTGAACATCATGCAACGAATCACGATCGGCTGCGTCGTCGCGCTCGCTCTCGTCTTGGGCGGCGGTGGAGCGGCCTTCGCCGGTGAGACCGGCGGACACGGACAGCCCGTGCCCGGCGCCGACAATGCCAACTCGGCCTGCGCATACTCGGGTCGCGACCTGCCCGACGGAACGGGACCCGGCTTCGAGAACAATGAGAATCCTGCATTGCAAGACGACGACTTCGTCACCGGCGGACACGTGCAGAGCTACGGCCAGTGGGTGCGCGCCGGACACAAGGCCGACGTTCCGAGCCCCGGTGTCGCCTGCCGCGGCGGCGTCGAGTTCGGAGGGTGAGCGACGCGCGATCGCACCACCACCGACCCCGGCGTGACCGCGCCGGGGCCGGTTTCGTTCGACGCGACTAGCCTTGCCACGTGGATGCAGCCGGCCCAGACCCCGAGGCGACCGAAGAGACCCCATCGCACGGCGTCGGCCCGTGGCCAGGTGGGCGCGAGGCGTGGCCCGACGATCCGCACTACGACCCCGACCTGCTCGCGCACGGCGACCGCCGCAACGTCATCGATCGCTACCGGTACTGGCGGATGGACGCGATCGTCGCCGATCTCGACACGCGGCGGCATCCGTTCCACGTCGCCATCGAGAACTGGCAGCACGACATGAACATCGGCTCGATCGTGCGCACCGCCAACGCCTTCGCGGCCGAGACGGTGCACATCATCGGCCGGCGCCGGTGGAACAAGCGCGGCGCCATGGTCACCGACCGCTACCAGCACGTGCTGCACCATCCGGATGTCGCAGACTTCGTCGAGTGGGCCCGGATGAGGGGGCTGCCGATCATCGCGGTCGACAACGTCGAGGGCTCACGGCCGGTCGATGAGGTCGAGCTTCCCGAACGCTGCGTGCTGCTGTTCGGTCAAGAGGGCCCCGGCCTGAGCGCGGACGCGCTCGCCGCGGCCGACGTCGTGGTGGAGATCACCCAGTACGGCTCGACCCGATCGATCAACGCGAGCGCCGCAGCGGCGATCGTCATGCACGAGTGGGTGCGCCGCCACGCCCGCCAGTAGCATTGGACCCCATGCCTCTCGTCGACAACGCGATCTACCGGGGCGGCCTGCGGGTCGCCACTCCGGCGACCCTCGAGGAGACCTTCGAGACTCGCGCCGCCCATGGCGGGTTCGCGTGGATCGGCCTCTACCGGCCGACCGACGCCGAACTCGATGTCGTCGCGAATGAGTTCGACCTGCACCACCTGGCGGTCGAAGACACCCGCAAGGGACATCAGCGGGCGAAACTCGAGCGCTACGGGGACACGCTGTTCGTCGTGCTGCGGCCGGCGCGTTACCTTGACGACGTCGAAGCGGTGGAGTTCGGCGAACTGCACGTGTTCATCGGGCGCGACTTCGCGATCACCGTGCGCCGTGCCGAATCGCCTGACCTGGGCAAGGTGCGACATCGCCTCGAGGCCACGCCCGACCTGCTCGAGAAGGGCCCCGAAGCGGTGCTGTACGCGGTGCTCGACGAGGTCGTCGACGAGTACTCGCCAGTGCTGGTCGGACTCGAGAACGACATCGACGAGATCGAGGAGCAACTCTTCGACGGCGACCCGATGGTGACCCGCCGCATCTACGACCTCGCGAGCGAGGTGATGGAGCTGCAACGCGCGACGCGCCCGCTGCTCGACATGTTCGCCACCCTCGAGCGCGGCTTCGAGAAGTACGGGGTCGACGTCGAGCTGCAGCGGTACCTGCGTGACGTGTTCGACCATTCGATCCGTGTCGTCGAGCGGGGCGATTCGTTCCGACAGCTGCTGCAGAACGCGCTGCAGGTGCACGCCACGCTCGTCGGTCAACGCCAGAACGAGGAGATGAAGCACCTCAGCGAGACGAACCTCGCACAGAGCGAAGAGGTCAAGAAGATCTCGAGCTGGGCGGCGATCATCTTCGCACCGACCCTCATCGGCACCGTCTACGGCATGAACTTCGATAACATGCCCGAGCTCGGTTGGGAGCTGGGTTATCCCGCCGCGCTCGTGCTCATGGGCGGTTTCGCGCTCACCCTCTACCTCATCTTCAAGAAGCGCGGCTGGCTCTGAGCGAACCACCGCGTGCCCTTCCCGGGGCATCCGATCACGGTTAGCGTGGTGCCATGACCGAGATCACCGACGATCTGCCCGCCCGCCTGATGCACGAGGAACACGCCGGATGGAAGGCGATCCTCGGCGGTCGCGGCGGCGAGCATTACCAGCGCGCGATGACCCGCGACGCGCTCATGGTCGTCGAAGGCGCCGTGTTCGGTCGCGATGAGATCCTCGCGGCGTTCCGCAGCGCCCCACCGTGGGACGCGTACGAGCTGCACGAGCCCGCCGTCATCCGGCTCGGCGAGCGCGCCGGCATGCTCGTGTACCGCGCGGTCGCGCGACGCGGCGACGACACCGCGAACCTCCGCATGTCGACCACGTACCTCTACGACGACGGCGCCTGGCACGTCGCTGCGCACCAGCAGACGCCCGCCTGACGCGATGCTCTAGAGCCGGCCGATCCCGGTCGCCATGATCACCACGCCGATCACCAGCAGGATGATCGCCGTGATCACTCCATTGTTCCGTGCGATCCAATCCTCCGCCGCGACGAGCCGCGGTTCCATGCGCTTCGGCGATGCCAGCGTCATGATGACCGGCACGGCCACCGTCGAGGCGCCGACGACCGTGTAGATCACGATCGCCACCACCGATTCGCCGAGCGAAAGCCCATCGCCACGAATCGCGAGACCCGCGGCGATCGCGAGCAGCAGGCCCTTGGGCCGCAGGTTGAGCGCGAACGCCACGCCGAACGCGGGCCACGGGCCGAGCGAGCCGACCGTGTCGAGCCATTTCGGCATGGCCGTCGACGGGTTCTTCCTCGCTCGATACCAGGCCACGATCGCGATCACGACGAGCGCGGCGCCGACGAGGATCTCACCGATGCCGACCGCCGTATCCGGCCGTCGCGATGAGCGAGGCGTGGGCACGGCCTGAGCGCCGAGCGCGCACAGCGAGACCACCACCGCGATGCCGAGCACCCAGCCGATGAGGAACGGCAGCGCCGACTTCGTGCGGCTCGGCGAGAGCAGGATCAGGATCGTCGCCATGATCGGCACTGAACTGATCGCCACGGCGATCGCGATCGGCAGTAGGTGCGCGACGGCCTGCAGCATCCGGTTCCCCCTTCCTCTTCCCGACTCTGCCGGCCGTGCGCCTATTGCAGCGCCGACGTGAGCCGAGCGACCCCGTCGAGGAAGGTGGCCGAGGCGGGCTCGCGCCGCCACTCCTCGAGGGTGAGCTCGCGTCCGATCGCGCGGTACCCGGCCTCGACCTCGCGCATCTGGTCGACGAACGAACGCCCGTGCACGAGCAGCGACACCTCGAAGTTGAGGTTGAACGAGCGGATGTCCATGTTGCTCGAGCCGATCACGGCGACCTCGTCGTCGATCGAGAGGTGCTTCGCATGCAGGATGTACGGGCCCGGGTACATCCAGATGCGTACGCCGGCCCGCAGCAGCTCGCCGTAGTACGACCGCTGCGCGTGCCAGACCGAACCCTGGTCGCCGATCTCCGAGACGAACAGCTGCACCTCGAGGCCGCGGAGCCGCGCCGAGGTGATCGCGTACATCATCGCCTCGTCGGGCACGAAGTACGGGCTCGTGATGATGACCTGACGCTGGGCCGACGAGACGAGCGAGAGGAACATCCGCAGGTTGTTCTCGCCGTCGTACGCCGGTCCGCTCGGCACGACCTGGCAGTCGAGCGCCGCCGCGGAGGTGTCGAGCGCGACATCCTCGGCCGTGATGTTCTCGTCGTCGCCGAGCAGTTCGTCGGTCTCGGCGTACCAGTCGGAGAGGAAGACCGCGTTGAGCTCGGTGACGACGGGCCCGGTCACGCGTGCGACCAGCTCCTGCCACTGCAGGCCGCGCTTGATGTTCTTCGGTGAGTTGTAACTGCGGTCGATGAGGTTCTGCGACCCCGTGTAGCCCACGCGGCCGTCGACGACGACGAGCTTGCGGTGGTTGCGCAGGTCGGGTCGCTCGAACCTGCCCGAGAACGGCGACCGCAGCGGAAGCATCGGTGTCCACTTCGCACCGATCCGATCGAGCTCGGCGAAGGTCTCGTCATGCCCGGCGGTGCGGCGGGTGGACACGCTGTCGAGGAGCACCCGCACCATGACGCCGCGCTGCACGGCCCGCTCCATCGCGGCGAAGAAGCCCTTCGTGGTCGCGTCGAACGAGACGATGTAGAACTCGACGTGCACGAATCGCGTGGCCGTGTCGATGTCGGCGGCCATCTGGTCGATGGATGCCTGGTAGTCGCCGATGAGGCGGGCGGTGTTGCCGCGCACAGCGGGGAGGGCGCCCACCCGCCGGTTCTGCTCGACGACCGACGCGAGCCACGGAGGCCACTCTGCGGTGTCGGGCACGAGCGCCGGCCGGTCGCCCCGTTCGGCGATCATCCCGTTGATCTCCCGCTGTCGGGCCCGTCGGCGCTTCGACAGCTTGATGTTGCCGATCAGCAGGAACAAGAGGATGCCGATGAACGGGATGAGCAGGATCGCGAGGAGCCACGACATCGCCGCGGTGGGCTTGCGATCCTTCGGAATGACGATGAGCGCGGTGATGCGGATGGCGAGGTCGACGAGCACGAGCACGCCGCCGATGATGGCGGCCGTCTCGGCGCTCACACCCAACCTCCGGTTCGATCCGTGCGACTCCGGGACATGGCGCGCCTACTTTCCACGTCGCGGGTCGCGCCGCCCACCGGCACGCACGCCGCGTGGTCCGAGTATGGCAGGCGACGGGCGCGCGCGAAACGCCGCACCCTTCGACGAGCTCCCTTCGACAGGCTCAGGGAGCGAAGTCGGCTCAGTCGGTGCCGAGGTCGAACGCCGCGGCCTCGTTCGCGGCATCCGTCGCTGCGTCGAGGTCGGTCTCGAACTCGCCCGCCATGATCTCGGCCGCCTCGCCGGCCTCGAGCACGCCGACGAGCTCTGCAGTGGTGCCGCCGACGATGCCCTGGGCGGCGTACTGCTCGAGCCGAGCCCGTGAGTCGGCGATATCGAGGTTGCGCATGGTGAGCTGGCCGATGCGGTCTTCGGGGCCGAAGGCGGCATCGCCGACGCGCTCCATCGAGAGCTTGTCGGGGTGGTAGCTGAGCGCGGGGCCCTCGGTGTTGAGGATCGTGTAGTCGTCGCCGCGGCGCAGGCGCAGCGTGACCTCGCCCGTCACCGCCGAGCCGACCCAGCGCTGGATCGACTCGCGCAGCATCAGCGACTGCGGGTCGAGCCAGCGGCCCTCGTACATGAGGCGGCCGAGGCGCCGGCCCTCTGCGTGGTAGTTCGCGATCGTGTCTTCGTTGTGGACCGCATTGAGCAGGCGCTCGTAGGCGATGTGCAGCAACGCCATGCCGGGGGCCTCGTAGATGCCGCGGCTCTTCGCCTCGATGATGCGGTTCTCGATCTGGTCGGATGCCCCGAGCCCGTGCCGCCCGCCGATGGCGTTCGCCTCGTAGACGAGGGCCACCGCATCGCTGAACTCGGCACCGTTGATCGCGACCGGCCGGCCGGCCTCGAAGCGGATCGACACCTCTTCGGTGCGGATCTCGACGTCGTCGCGCCAGGCGGCGACGCCCATGATCGGTTCGACGATGTCGAGTCCGGTGTCGAGGTGCTCGAGCTTCTTCGCCTCATGCGTGGCGCCCCAGATGTTCGCGTCGGTCGAATACGCCTTCTCGGTCGAGTCACGGTACGGGAAGCCGCGCGCGACGAGCCACTCGCTCATCTCCTTGCGGCCGCCGAGCTCGGTGACGAACGCGGCGTCGAGCCACGGCTTGTAGATGCGCAGGCGCGGGTTGGCCATGAGTCCGTAGCGGTAGAACCGCTCGATGTCGTTGCCCTTGTAGGTCGAGCCGTCACCCCAGATGTCGACGCCGTCCTCTTTCATGGCGCGCACGAGCAGCGTGCCCGTGACGGCACGGCCGAGCGGCGTCGTGTTGAAGTACGTCTTGCCGCCCGAGCGGATGTGGAACGCCCCGCACTGCAGGGCCACGAGCCCCTCCTCGACGAGCGCGGACTTCGCGTCGACGGCGCGGGCGATCTCGGCGCCGTACTCCTTCGCGCGGCCCGGCACCGCATCGATGTCGGGCTCGTCGTACTGGCCGATGTCAGCGGTGTACGTGCAGGGCACCGCGCCCTTCTCCCGCATCCACGCGACCGCCACCGAGGTGTCGAGGCCACCGGAGAAGGCGATGCCGACGCGTTCGCCGACGGGAAGGCTGGAGAGGACTTTCGACATGGTCTCCAGCCTACTTCGAGCGGATGCCGCGACCACGACACGAGTCGCCTGGGCTGTCCCCCGGACGAGTGACGCCGATAGACTCGCGCCACCGGTCGCGTGGCACCATCGTCGCCGCCGCTCGTCGCATCTACTGGACAGACCGGGCCGCCAGCCGATCCGGTCGGCGGCGCTCCACTCGCATTGAACGGAGAAATGGATGAAGAAACACACGGTGATCGGGGCGGCATCCGTCGCAGCCCTCGCCATCGGCCTCCTTGGCGGTGCTGTCGTCACTCCGGCAGCCGCCGCCGGACCCGAGAGCACTTACCTCGTCCTCGCACCACAGGGCAAGAGCACGGCGAAGGCCCAAGATCGGGTCGCCGCGGCCGGCGGCACCGTCGTCGCCTCCTACGACCAGATCGGCGTGCTCGTCGCGAAGTCGACCAACACTGCGTTCGCAGGCGACGTCGCCGGCGCGGGCGTGGAGTCGGTCGCCACGACGGACGGCCTGGGCACGACGCTCATCGACGACGACGAGGTCGTGGAGACCGTCGACTCGGCGGCCGTCGCCGCCACCGGCGACCCGACGGGCGAACCGCTGTGGGGTCTGCAGTGGGACATGGAACAGATCGACGTGCCTGCCGCGCATGCGGTCACGACCGGCGACCCGTCTGTCGTCGTGGGCGTGCTCGACTCGGGCATCGATGCCACGCACCCCGACCTCGCGACGCAGGTCGCGAAGGACCAGAGCGCGTCATGCATCGGCGGTGTCGCCGACACGAGCGAGGCCGCGTGGAGCCCCACGACCTCCGACCACGGCACGCACGTGGCCGGCACGATCGCCGCAGCGATCAACGGCGTCGGTATCGCGGGCGTCGCGCCCGGCGTGAAGGTCGCCTCGGTCAAGGTCGTGAACGACGACGGGTATATCTACCCTGAGGCGGCGATCTGCGGCTATCTCTGGGCGGCCGACCACGACATGCCCGTCACCAACAACAGCTACTTCATCGACCCGTGGGAGTTCAACTGCGTGAACGACCCGCGCCAGCGCCCGGTCTGGCAGGCCGTGCAGCGCGCGCTCCGCTACTCGAGCGCGCAGGGCACGCTCACGATCGCGTCCGCGGGCAACAGCAACGTCGACCTGCAGCACAAGTTCGTCGACTCGTCGAGCCCCAACGACGGCAGCTATCCGGTCGAGGATCGCACCATCACGGGCGCGTGCCGTGACCTCCCCGCCGAGGCACCCGGTGTCGTGACGGTGTCGGCGGTCGGGCCGACCGAGCAGAAGAGCTACTACTCGTCGTACGGCCAGGGCGTCGTCGATGTGACGGCTCCCGGTGGCGACACGCGCTTCCGCACCGGTGGGGCCTCGTCCACCCTCGCGGACGCCGTGCTCTCGACGACCTACCCCGGTCACGGATGGGGCTACAAGCAGGGCACGTCGATGGCAGGGCCGCACGCGGCCGGTGTCGCGGCGCTGGCGCTGTCGGCACACCCTGGCATGAAGACGGGTCAGCTCGCATCGTTCCTCGAGCGCACCGCGACGCCGATCGCATGCCCCGAGGGTGTGTACGAGCCGCGGCCGGGCTACCCGGCCACCTGCACGGGTGGTGAGCGCAACGGCTTCTACGGAGCCGGCAACGTCAACGCGTTCAACGTCGTGAAGTAACGATCTGAGCGGATGACGCAGCGAGGGGTCGGGCCAGACGGTCCGGCCCCTCGTGCGTGCGGGGATCGGGGCGGGCAGGCCCGGTTCTCGGGCCTGCGAGGGCCCGCGCGATAAGGTTGGGTGTGGCCGCAGACGAATCAACTCCAGAGCACGGGGCGTCGCTCGCCGACGAACCCGAGGTGCGCCAGGCACTCGCCGAAGCGAATCGTGCATCCGTGGCATCCGTCGTGTCGCAGCATCCGTCATCGCCGCTCGCCTGGACCGAACTCGCCGATCTCGCCGACTCCGAGGGCCACGCCATCGAGGCCTACGCCTTCGCCGCCGTCGCGGTCGAGTTCGCACGCGAGCAGTTGCGCGAATCCGGTTGGGCGCCCGGTTCGCCCGTCTCCTGGTCCGACGAACCCAACCGCGCCTACCTCCGAGCACTCGACGCGCAACGCCGCGCCGCCGCGCAGCTCGGCCTCGACGATCAGGCCGGCAGGCTCGCCGACGAGCTCGCATCGGCCGACCCAGAGGCGCCCGCGCGCATCGCATCGGAGTTCACGCCCACCCAGCTCATGCCGATCGTGGCATCCGCCGGTCTCTTCGTGCCCAACGCAGAGACCGTCGCGTACGCCGGCGAGCCGCTCGCCGAACCCACCGCCGTCGACGCGGCAGGAGAGGACTGACATGCCCGCAGCCGTACTGATCGGTGCACAGTGGGGCGATGAGGGCAAGGGCAAGGCGACCGACCTGCTCGGCTCGCGCCTCGACTACGTCGTCAAGTTCAACGGCGGCAACAACGCCGGGCACACCGTCGTCGTCGGTGAAGAGAAGTACGCCCTGCACCTGCTGCCATCCGGCATCCTCACGCCGGGCGTGACGCCCGTCATCGCGAACGGCGTCGTCGTCGACATCGAGGTGCTCTTCGAGGAGCTCGAGGGGCTCGAGAGTCGAGGGGTGGATGTCTCGAAGCTGCGCGTCTCGGCGAACGCGCACCTGATCACCCA
>DASSBT010000119.1:0-10647 GCA_035698465.1 Agromyces sp.
CGGCAGCGAGATCCCCGATCCGGCGGCCGCGTGCGTGACGATGTGCACGTCGATGTCGCCCGACTCGCGGATCACGGTCGCGCCGATTCCCGGCCCGAAGAAGGCGGCGGTGAGCCGCGACCTGCGGCTCACGCCGATCACGAGCTGCGTGGCATCCGCCGCCTTCGCGAACTCGACCAAGGCCCGTGGCACGTCTTCGCCGACGACCTGGTGGAACGTGCCGCCGAGCTGCTCGACGAGCGCACGGTGCCGGTCGAGCGTGACAGGATGCCGCGCCCGCATGACGTCGGGACTGGTGACGTGCACCGCGATGAGCTCGCCGCCCGACGCCCGCGAGGCGATGCGGGCGCCGCGGCGCAGGAGCGTCTCGCCCTCCGGCCCTCCGGTGAGCGCCACGACGACGCGCTCGCGCGCCTCCCACTTGCGGTCGATCCCGTGCTCGGCGCGGTAGGCCTTGAGCGCCTGCTCGACCTCGTCGGCGAGCCAGAGCAGCGCGAGCTCGCGCAACGCGGTGAGGTTGCCGAGCCGGAAGTAATTGGAGAGCGCCGCGTCGATGCGTTCTGCAGGGTAGACGACGCCGCTCGCGAGCCGGTCGCGCAGCGCCTCGGGGGCGAGGTCGACGACCTCGATCTGAGCGGCCGCCCGAAGCACCGAGTCGGGGATCGTCTCGCGCTGCTGCGCCCCGGTGATCTGCTGCACCACGTCACCGAGCGACTCGATGTGCTGGGCGTTCACCGTCGAGATCACGTCGATGCCGGCGGCGAGCAGCTCGTCGACGTCCTGCCAGCGCTTCTCATTGCGTGACCCGGGTGCGTTCGTGTGCGCCAGTTCGTCGACGAGGGCGATCTGCGGTCGGCGGGCGAGCACCGCGTCGAGATCCAGTTCGGTGAGGGCGAGGCCCCGGTGCGTCACCGTGTGTCGCGGCACGACCTCGAGACCCTCGATCATCGCGGCGGTCGCGGTGCGGCCGTGCGTCTCGACGAACGCCACGACGACATCGCGGCCATCGTCGCTCAGGCGACGGCCCTCTTCGAGCATCGTGTAGGTCTTGCCGACGCCGGGGGCAGCGCCGAGCAGCACGCGAAGTCGCCCCCGTTTCATGTGCCTACCCCTCCAGTTCGGCGAGGGCGAGGTTCAGTTGCAGCACGTTGACCGTGGGCTCGCCCAGGTATCCGAGATCACGTGCCTGAATCCTAGACTCCACGAGTTCGGCGACGTCCCGCTCGGGCAGCCCGCGTGCCGTGGCGATCCGGTCGACCTGGAGCCGCGCGTACTCGGGACTGATGTGCGGGTCGAGGCCCGACGCCGAAGCTGTCACGGCATCGACCGGCACCTCCGATTCGGTCACGCCGTTGAACTCGGCGACCTGCGCCTTCCGCTCCTCGATCGCCGCGACGAGGTCGGCGTTCTCGGGGCCGAGGTTGCTGCCGCTCGAGGCGCCGCCGTCGTACCCGTCGCCGGCGGCGGAGGGGCGCGGCTGGAACCACTCGGGGAGCGGGTCGCCTGCGGCATCCGTGAACGACTGCCCGATGAGCGCCGAACCGATGACCTCGCCGCCCGACCGCACGACCGAGCCGTTCGCCTGCGCGGGGAGGATGGCGTGCCCGATGCCCGTGATGACGATCGTGTAGGCGACGCCGAGCACGGACGTGAAGAGCAGCATCGCGCGGATCGCCACCCAGTGGGTGCGCACCGTCGTGCTGGTGGGGTTCATGGTGGTTTCCTTTCACGATGGTCCCGCGGGTATGGGGGCTAGAACCCGGGGATGAGGCTGACGACGAGGTCGATCAGCTTGATGCCGATGAACGGGGCGATGATGCCGCCCAGTCCGTAGACGAGCAGGTTGCGGCCGAGCACCGCGGATGCCCCGCCCGGCCGGTACCTCACGCCGCGCAGTGCGAGCGGGATGAGGAACACGATGACGATCGCGTTGAAGATGATCGCCGACAGGATCGCCGACGCGGGCGAATGCAGCTGCATGAGGTTCAGCACCGCGAGGCCGGGGAAGACACCCGCGAACATCGCCGGGATGATGGCGAAGTACTTCGCGATGTCGTTGGCGATCGAGAACGTCGTGAGCGCGCCGCGCGTGATGAGCAATTGCTTGCCGATGCGCACGATGTCGATGAGCTTCGTCGGGTCGGAGTCGAGGTCGACCATGCTGCCGGCCTCCTTCGCGGCGGACGTGCCCGTGTTCATCGCTACGCCGACGTCGGCCTGCGCGAGTGCCGGCGCGTCGTTCGTGCCGTCGCCCGTCATCGCGACGAGGTTGCCGCCCTGCTGCTCACGCGTGATGAGCGTCAGCTTGTCTTCGGGGGTGGCCTCGGCGAGGTAGTCGTCGACGCCGGCCTCGGTGGCGATGGCCTTCGCGGTGAGCGGGTTGTCGCCCGTGATCATGACGGTGCGGATGCCCATCGCTCGCAGTTCGGCGAACCGCTCGGCCAGGCCGTCCTTCACGATGTCCTTCAGGTGCACGACGCCCAGGATGCGGGCGCGCCCGTCGGGCTCCTTCGTCGCGACCACCAACGGAGTACCGCCCGACATCGAGATCGCCTCGACCCGTTGCTCGAGCTCGTCGCGCACGCTCGACGGGAGGGGGCCGGATGCCTCGACCCAGGCGATCACCGCCGAGCCGGCGCCCTTGCGCACGGCCGTGCCGTCGGCGAGATCGATGCCCGACATGCGGGTCTGTGCGGTGAACAGCACGACCTCGCCGGCTGGAGCCTTGTCGAAACCATCCCCACGCCCACTCCGTGCATCGCTGGCGCGCTGCGCAGAGCCTCGGGGCGTGTGGGCCCAGCCGCGGGCCGCCGCGAGCTCGACGATCGACGACCCCTCGGGGGTCGGGTCGGCGAGCGACGACAGCGCCGCCGCGCGCACCAGCTCGGCCGCGTCGACACCCGGCAGCGGCACGAACTCGCTCGCACGGCGGTTGCCGTAGGTGATCGTGCCGGTCTTGTCGAGCAGGAGCGTCGTGACGTCGCCCGCCGCCTCGACCGCCCGGCCCGACATCGCGAGCACGTTCCGCTGCACGAGACGGTCCATTCCGGCGATACCGATCGCCGAGAGCAACGCGCCGATCGTCGTCGGGATCAGGCAGACGAGCAGCGCGATGAGTACGGGGATCGAGGCCGGGGCGGCGGCATACGACGCGATCGGGTTCAACGTGAGCGCGACCACCACGAAGATGATCGAGAGGCTCGCGAGCAGGATGTTCAGCGCGATCTCGTTCGGCGTCTTCTGCCGCGCCGCGCCCTCGACGAGCGCGATCATGCGGTCGACGAAGGTCTCGCCCGGCTTCGAGGTGATGCGCACGACGATCCGGTCGGAGAGCACCCGGGTGCCGCCGGTCACCGCCGAACGGTCGCCGCCCGACTCCCGCACCACGGGCGCCGACTCGCCCGTGATGGCCGACTCGTCGACGGAGGCGATGCCCCAGACGATATCGCCGTCACCCGGAATCAACTCACCTGCCGTCACGACGACCACGCCGCCGAGCCCGAGGTCGGCTGAAGAGACGGCGGTCATCGGGGTGCGCTCGGCCGCGGCATCCGTCGTCTCGTCATAGTTCGTGACGAGATGCGCGACCGTCGACGTGCGGGTCTGGCGCAGGGTGTCGGCCTGCGCCTTGCCGCGGCCCTCCGCCACCGACTCGGCGAGGTTCGCGAAGAGCACGGTCAGCCAGAGCCACCCGGCGATACCCCACGTGAATGAGGCGGGCACCGCGGTGCCGCCGGATGCCGCGGGGCCGCCGAGGAACGATTCGGTGATCGCGAGCACCGTGGTCAGGGCGGCACCCACCTCGACGATGAACATGACGGGGTTGCGCCACATCTGCCGCGGATCGAGCTTGCGGAACGCGCCGGGCACCGCGCCCAGCAGCTGGGATGCACTGAACGCGCTCTTCGGCCTGCCGCTCGCTGAGCCTGTCGAAGCGGAGTCGACGGATGCCGCGAGCTCAGCCCCTGCGACGGGCCCAGCCCTTTCGACGAGCTCCGGGACCGGTGCGGTGTTCTTGATCGACATGTCAGTTCAGCCCTTCCGCCAGGGGACCCAGCGTGAGAACGGGAAAGTAGGTGAGCGCGGTCACGATGACCGTGACGCCCACGAGGAGGCCGACGAACTGCGGCCGGTGGGTGGGAAGGGTTCCGGCGGTCGCCGGCACCCGCTCCTGCGCCGCGAGGGAACCTGCGAGCGCGAGCACGAGCACGATCGGGATGAACCGGCCGAGCAGCATCGCGACGCCGAGCGCGGTGTTGAACCACGGGGTGTTCGCGGTGAGGCCCGCGAACGCCGAGCCGTTGTTGTTCGATGCGCTCGTGAAGGCGTAGAGCACCTCGCTCATGCCGTGGACGCCGGGGTTCCAGATCGAGGTCGCCTCGACGCCTTCGCGAATCCCGGGGATCGCGAAGCTGAGCGCGGTGCCCGCGAGCACGAGGGTCGGCGTGACGAGGATGTAGAGGCTTGCGAGCTTGATCTCGCGCGGTCCGATCTTCTTGCCGAGGTACTCGGGCGTGCGGCCGACCAGCAGGCCCGCGATGAACACCGCGATGACGGCGAGCACGAGGATGCCGTAGAGCCCCGAGCCGACGCCGCCCGGCGCGACCTCGCCGAGCATCATGTTGAGCATCGGCATCATGCCGCCGAGCGCGGTGTACGAGTCGTGCATCGAGTTGACGGCCCCCGTCGAGGTGAGCGTCGAGGTCGAGCCGAACAGGGTCGAGGCGAAGATGCCGAAGCGCTGCTCCTTGCCTTCGAGCGCACCACCGGCGAGCTCCGGCGCCGTGCCGTTGCCGGCGGCCTCGAGCGCGCTGAGCGCGGTGAGCGAGACGAGGTAGAGCGTCGCCATGACGGCGAGGATCGCGTACCCCTGCTTGGCGGAACCGACCATCCTGCCGAAGGTGCGCGGCAGGGCGAAGGGGATCGCGAGCATGAGCACGTTCTGGAAGAGGCTCGTCCACGCGGTCGGGTTCTCGAAGGGGTGCGCTGAGTTCACGTTGAAGAAGCCGCCGCCGTTCGTGCCGAGCAGCTTGATGACCTCCTGCGACGCGACCGGGCCGCCCGGGAGGTTCTGCGTGTTGCCCGCGAGCGTCGTGACCTCGGTGAAGCCGTTGAAGTTCTGGATCACGCCGCCGACGAGCAGTACGATCGCGCCGATCACCGCGAGCGGCAGGAGCAGACGGAAGGCCCCGCGGAACAGGTCGACCCAGAAGTTGCCGATCGTGCCCGAGCCCCGGCGGGCGAAGCCGCGCACGAGGGCGATCGCCACCGCGATGCCCACGGCCGCCGACACGAAGTTCTGCACCGCGAGGCCCGCGAGTTGCACGGTGTAGCCGACGGTCAGCTCTGGCGAGTACGACTGCCAGTTCGTGTTCGCGACGAAGGATGCCGCGGTGTTGAACGAGAGGCCCTCGGGCACCGATGGCAGGCCGAGCGAGTAGGGCAGCATGGCCTGGGTGCGCTGCAGCAGGTAGAGGAACAGCACGCCGACGACCGAGAACGCGAGTACGCCGCGCAGGTACGTCGGCCACGATTGTTCGGAGCGCGGGTCGACGCCGACCAGGCGGTAGAGCCCGCGCTCGATCTTCCAGTCGCGGTCGCTCGTGTAGATGCGGGCCATGTAGTCGCCGAGCGGGCGGTACAGGAGCGCGAGGAACAGTACGAGGGTGGCTGCCTGCATGACGGCGAACAGGGGTTCCGCCAGCGTCTCGCCGGCCATCAGAACCGTTCCGGCTTCACGAGGGCGTACACGAGGTACACCACGGCGGCGACACCCAACGCGGCAGCGAGGAGTTCGACGAAGATCATCCCCGCTCCTCTCCACCCGTCGCTTCGCGCCTGGCGGAGCCTCGGGCGCGTGGGCCCAGCTTCTCGACCCCCCTGGCGATGAGGGCGACGACCGCGAACACGGCGATGATGCCCAGGATGTAG
Organism: Agromyces sp.; assembly: GCA_035698465.1. GTDB lineage: Bacteria > Actinomycetota > Actinomycetes > Actinomycetales > Microbacteriaceae > Agromyces. The sequence continues at coordinate 5,932 of DASSBT010000119.1, forward strand.
ATGACGTCGAGCACGAAGACTCCAGAATCGGATGCCACAGGCCGCAAGTGCGGCGAGTGGACAGCGCAGTCGCTGCAGAAGACGATGCAACACCCGCACGGATGCCGCGGGGCCGATCCTCACGACTTCCTAACAGTCATCCGCCCGATCCATACGGCAGGCTCGCACGAGGCCGTCGAACCGAGGCCGTCGACCCGAGGTCGTAGGCTCGGAGAATGCTCGCCACCGTCATCCACGCTGCTCGCGACATCCGGGTCGAGCAGGTTCCCGATCCCGTCGTGTCGACGGGCGGCGACGCCATCGTGCGCGTCGTCGCGGCCTGCGTGTGCGGGTCCGACCTGTGGCCGTACCGCGGCATCACGCCGACGCACTCGCCGCACCGCATCGGGCACGAGTTCGTCGGCGTCGTCGAGGCGATCGGCGACGACGTGCAGCGCATCGCGGTGGGCGACTTCGTGATCGCGCCGTTCTACGTGTGCGACAACACGTGCATCAACTGCCGCAACGGCGTCTCGACGTCGTGCTTGCACGGCGGCTGGTGGGGCAGCGACGATCGCCTCGGCGGGTTCGCCGACGGCGGGCAGGGCGAGCGCGTGCGCGTGCCGCTGGCCGACGGCACGCTCGTGCCGGTTCCGGGGCCGGTTTCGGATGCACAGGTGCCCGGGCTGCTCTCGCTCTCCGATGTGATGGGCACCGGTCACCACGCTGCCGTCTCGGCCGGCGTGCAGGCCGGCGATTCGGTCGCGGTCGTCGGCGACGGCGCGGTCGGCCTCTGCGCGATCATCGCAGCACGCCGCCTCGGTGCGACGACGATCATCGCGATGTCGCGGCATCCCGAGCGCCAGGAACTCGCCCGGCTCTTCGGGGCGACCCACATCGTGGCCGAGCGCGGCGACGTCGGCGTCACGGCAGTGCGGGAGATCACCCTCGGCATCGGGGCCGACCGCGTACTCGAGTGCGTCGGTACCAAGGAGTCGATGGACCAGGCGATCCGCTCCACTCGCCCCGGCGGAATGGTCGGCTACGTCGGGGCGCCCAATGGCGGACCTGAGCTGCCGGTGCGACCGCTCTTCAACCGCAACGTGGGCGTGAACGGCGGCGTGGCGCCGGTGCGCGGGTACATCGAGGAGCTGCTGCCCGACGTGCTCTCGGGCGTGATCGAGCCGGGCCGCGTGTTCGACCTCGAGCTGCCGCTGCGCGAAGCCGCCGAAGCGTACGCCGCGATGGACGAGCGCCGCGCCATCAAGGTGCTGTTGCGGCCGTAGCTCGCGCGCCCGTTCCACGCGCAGCGGATCGAGGCGCCGCCGGGTCAGCCCTCGATCGTGTCGAGTCGGGCGATCACGACCTCGAGCATCCGCGCGAGCTCGTCACGTTCGGCGTCGGTGAGATCCTGCAGCACGTCACTCTCGACCACGTCCCAGTCGCGCACGGCGTGGCTGAAGGTCTCCCAGCCGTCGTGGGTGAGCGACACGAGGATGCGCGTGCGATTGTCGGGGTCGGGTGCTCGATCGACGAGCCCGCGGTCGGCCAGCTTGTCGAGCCGGTGTGTCATCGACGACGGCGCCACATTCGTGAGGTCGGCGAGCACGCTCGGGGTGAGTGGTTCACCGGCTCGTGCGAGTGAGGCGAGCACGGCCCATTCCCCCTGCGTGAGCTCGAGGTCGGCGAGTTCGCGGCCGTACCACTGGTCGAGCTTGCGGGTGAGTCCGTGCACGGCCGTGATCACTCGCTGCACCGCCTCCTGACCGCCGGCGGCGACATAGGCGGCGACGGCGCGTCGGTGCTGCTCCTGCGCGCTGCGCGGTTGTGAGGCCATGTGGCGATTCTTTCACGGCATCGAAGATTTCGATGTCGAACTTCGGGGTGGCTCGACCCGCGTTTCGAGTGCTAAGATTTCGATGTCGAATATTCGATATCAAAATGTTCGATGTAGAAGCAGCGCCGCCGCTCTCCAACTCAACCCCCGGTCGCCCGAAAGGCGGTGGCGCTGTGCGCGCAAAGCTCCTCATTCTCGCGTCATCCATCGGCATGCTCGGCTGGGGCGCGGTGCTGCCCTACCAGTACGCGTATGCGGCCGAAACGCGCGAATGGGGTGCGCTCGTGGCCGCGGCTGCCTCGTCGCTGTTCTCGGTGGGGGCCCTCATCGCCGCGCCGATCGCCGGCCGCCTGAGCGACCGCATCGACCCGGTGCGCGTCACCGTGATCGCCCAACTGGTGGGTGGGCTCGGCGTGGGAGCCCTCGTCCTCGTGGATTCCGCGGCAGCCTTCCTCGTCTGCATGTTCGTATTCGGGCTGGGCCTCACTGCTGCCGTGCCGGCGAAGCAGGTGCTGGTGTTGCGTTGGTCCTCGAGCGACGACCGTCGCAAGGTCTTCGCGTACAAGTTCACGGGAGAGTCGCTTGGCATGGCCGCTGGTGCGTTCCTGGCCGGTCTCGTCGTCGACCTCGACCGACCCGATGGGCTCGATCTCGGCTTCATGATGGCCGCCGCGGGATTCGCGATCTCCTCACTCGTGATCTGGCTCGCCGGGCGAGGTGCATCGGCACCCGTCGACGGCGAGTTCAGCGGCGACGCGACCGTCGGCGCGCCCTCCGATCGGGGCGGGCTCCGCGCCATCCTCGGCACGCCCGCCCTGCGCTGGACGGCGGTGATCACCGTCACCCTCGCGCTCGGGTTCTACGCGCAGTTCGAGTCGGGCCTCCCGGCCTACGGCATCACGGTGCTCGGCGTCGATCCGGCCGCGATCGGAACCGCCGCCGCCGTCAACTGCATCGTGATCGTGGCCCTTCAGGTTGCCATCGTACGGCTGACCGCCCGCCGCAGCGCGGCGAGCCTGTTGATGGTCGTCGGCGGCATCTGGGTGCTCTCGTGGCTCGTGCTCTCGTTCGCGCAGTTCGCGCCCGGGGTCGCACCCGCGCTGTTCGTCATGACCTACGGCATCTTCGCAGTGGGAGAAACGCTATACAGTCCCGTGCTCAACCCGCTCGTCGCATCCATCGCCCCGAAGGGCAGGGTCGGCCAGACGCTCGGGGTCTTCGGTGCCCTGCAGACGTCCATCTCGGCTCTCGGGCCGCTCGTCGCCGGAGCGCTGCTCGGCTTGGGGCTCAGCAACGGATTCCTCGCCCTGCACGTCGGCGTGAGCGTGCTCGCGGTGTTCGCGGCCTGGCGGTTGCGGCGGGCGTTCGCGCGGGCGAGCTCGGGTGTCGCTGCGTCGTCCCCGTCGAACGCATCGTGGCCTGCAGCGCGGACCGCCTCGTCGGATGCACCGACCATCTACGAGGATCCGCCGACAACGCCCGTGCCGATGGTGGCGTAGTCAGCCGGTCGCCCTCGCCGATTCGGCGATCCGGGTCGGGGCGGAGCCCCCTACGGCCGCCGCGACGGCCGCGGCCACTCCGACGAGCACACCGAACATCGCGCCGGTGACCGCCGACACGATCAGGTTCGCCAGGGTCGAGCCGAGGTAGGTGCCGAGGTCGGCATGCACGACGAATGAGCTGAAGACGCCGCGCACGAGGTTTCCGGCGACGACCGCGAACATCGTCACCCAGATCGCGCGACCGAACGCACGCCCCGGGCGCGGCTCGGAGCGACGCTCGTCGGCGGCGCGGAGCAGGAGGAACGCGCAGAGCAGCATGACGGCGGCGCCCGCGACATCCGCCCCCCAGAATGCCCACGTCGTTTCACCGAGCGGCACCGCACGCAGCGGAGGGATGAGGAACGGGAGGCCGGCGGCGGCCGGCACCGCCAGCACGGGGAACCACGTCGTCGCGGTGCCCGTGATCGGCCAGATGCCGGCGAGGATCGAGATCACGCCGAGGGCGCCCAGAATCGTCCAGGACACGCGCCCGAAGCGATGTGGGTCAATCGTCCCAATTGCCATGCGATCGATGATAGCGTCGCCGTCACGCCCGTCAAGAGGCGCCCGACGTCGAGGAGGACACGTGGGATTCGGTGCGCGCTCTGCGCTCGCGATCGGCCTGACGGCGCTCGTCGCGGTCGGTGGTGTGGCCGCAGCATTGCGCACGCCCGGCCCCGCTGCGGCGGGTGCGTCGATGACGGATGCCTCGGGGCGGTCGATCATCGCACACGGGTTCAACACCGAGGGCAGCTCGAAGAGCGCGCCCGACGGCATGCCCGACTTCACCGAGGCCGACCTCGAGGTCGAGCACGCCGACATGGGCACCGGGTTCGTTCGCTTCCTCATCTCGTGGCGCAAGGTCGAACCCGAGCCGGGCGTGTACGACCAGGGCTACCTCGACGACGTTGCCGAGCGCCTCGACTGGTTCGCCGAGCGCGGCTATCACGTCATGCTCGACATGCATCAAGACCTGTGGGGCCCAGGCATCACGCCGAGCGGCACGAACGGCAACGGCGCGCCCATCTGGGCGACCGACATGGATGGACTGCCCGTGGGCGACCACGAGCAGTGGGAGCTCTACTACCTGGAGCCCGGGGTGATCCGCGCCTTCGACCAGTTCTGGAACACGACGGGTGAACACCCCGAACTCATGGACCACTACGCGGGAGCCTGGCGGGCCGTCGCCGAGCGGTTCGCCGACGTCGACGCGGTCGTCGCGTACGACCTCATGAACGAGCCGTACGGCGGCACGGTGCAGGGGCCGGCGTTCGAGTCTGGTCCGCTGACCGAGCTGTACCAGCGTTCGGTGAACGTGATCCGCGAGGTCGACCAGGACTCGTGGGCGTGCCTCGAACC
>DASSBT010000120.1:0-5037 GCA_035698465.1 Agromyces sp.
ACCAGGGTCGGGAGTCCGATGCCGAGGTTGACGTACGCGCCATCCGGCAGTTCCTTCGCCGCTCGCGCGGCCATCTCGAGTCTCGTGAGCGCCATCTCAGTTCTCCTCTCGCACGGTGCGCCGTTCGATGCGCTTCTCGATGTCGGGGCCGACCACGACGACCCGGTCGACGAAGATGCCGGGCACATGCACCGCATCGGGGTCGAGCTCACCCGGTTCCACCAGCTCTTCCACCTGGGCGATGCACACGCGTCCGGCCATCGCCGCCAGCGGGGAGAAGTTGCGGGCCGACTTGTCGAACACCAGGTTTCCGTGCCGGTCGCCCCGAAGTGCGTGCACGAGCGCGAAATCGGTGGCGATCGCCTCCTCGAGCACGAACTCGCGCTCCTCACCACGCACCGTGAACGTCTGCACCGGCTTGGCCGCACTCGCGACCGCGACGCTGCCGTCGGCGTGGTACTTCCGGGGCAGGCCGCCTTCGGCGACCTGCGTGCCGACTCCGGTCTGCGTGAAGAACGCGGCGATGCCGCTGCCGCCCGCCCGGAGCTTCTCGGCGAGCGTGCCCTGGGGCGTCAGCTCCAGCTCGAGCTCACCCGAGAGGAACTGCCGCTCGAACTCCTTGTTCTCACCCACATACGACGAGGTCATCTTCGCGATGCGCTGGTCTGCGAGCAGCACCCCGAGGCCCCAGTCGTCGACACCGCAGTTGTTCGACACCACCGAGAGCCGATCCACGCCTGCATCGTGCAACGCCTGGATCAGCACCATCGGAATGCCACAGAGACCGAACCCGCCCACAGCCAGGCTGGCTCCAGCGGGGATGTCGGCGACCGCCTCCTGGGCGGATCCGACGACTTTGTCGAGAGTCACGATGCACCTTCCTGAATCTCCGCCGCCTCGAGCCGGGCACGGATCACAGGGATCACGCTACCGGCACCGAGATCCGTCATGAGGATCGTGTAGTGGTTCACGTCGGGCACCTCGCGCACGACGAGCTGCGGCATCCGGTCGCTCCACTCGGCGACGACCGCATCGGGGTAGAGCGGCGCCGCATCGAGGAGTCCTCGCGGCGCATGGAAGAAGTCGACGGGACCGGGGAGGCCGACGAGCGCGTCGTCGTAGCCGGCCCTGCCGTCGAGCTGCACGGCGTTCTCGGCGACCGCCTCGGGATTCGCCGAGCTGCGCAGCGACGGTTCGACGCCGTCGACGTCGTACTGCACGTAGGCCTCGATGGCGTCGTTCCAGTACGGTCCGAGCGCCGGATGCCGCCGCCAGAAGTCGAGGTAGGCGCCCCGATCGGGGAACGTCATGGAGAGCCGCTCGAGGGCCGGTCCGAGCAGTACCGCCGGGAGCGCCTCGGGCGGGACGCCGACAGGGTTCGGAACAGGGAGCCCACCGTCGATGAGCACCAGCCCGGCGATCCGGTCGGGATGCCGCTCGGCGAAGCGCACCGACACGAACGCGCCCATCGAATGCCCGACGACGAATGCCCGGTCGACATCCTGGGCATCGAGCGTCGCGGCGAGGTCATCGGCGTGCCGCTCGATCCCGTACGGGCCCGGCAGCGCGTTGCTGCGGCCTCGCCCGCGCAGGTCGGGGGCGATCACGCGGCGGTCATCGAGCGCACCGGCCACGACGTCCCATGAGCGGTGGGTGGCCGAGATGCCGTGCACGGCGAGGATCGGCAGCCCCGCGGCATCCGGATGCCACTGCCCAGCGGTGAGCAGGCCGCCCGTGACGGGCGCCGTGAAGGTCGAGTACGTCATCTTGCACTCCACCCGCCGTCCATGGTGTAGCTCGCGCCCGTGACCATGCCGGCATCGGAGCCGGCCAGCCACAGTGCGAGGCTTCCGACCTCTGCGGGCTCGACGAGCCGCTTGATCGCGGACTCGGTGAGCATGATCTTCGGCACGACCTCCTCTTCGGTGATTCCGTGCACCCTCGCCTGGTCGGTGATCTGCTTCTCGACGAGTGGCGTGCGCACGTAGCCGGGATTGATGCAGTTCGACGTCACGCCGTGCGGGCCACCCTCGAGGGCGGTGACCTTCGACAGTCCCTCGAGACCGTGCTTGGCGGCGACGTAGGCGGACTTGTACGGCGAGGCCCGCAGCCCATGCACGCTCGAGATGTTGATGACCCGGCCGAAGCCACGCGCGTACATGCCGGGCAACGCCGCACGGATCAGCAGGAACGGCGACTCGAGCATGAGGCGCAGGATGAGCGAGAACCGGTCGGGCTCGAACTGCTCGATCGGCCGCACATGCTGGATGCCGGCGTTGTTCACGAGGATGTCGGCGTCGAGGGACAGGTCGGCGAGCGCCGCGGTGTCGGCCAGGTCGACCTGCCACGCCTCGCCACCCAGCTCCTCAGCGATCCGCGCAGCGGCGTCGCCGTTCAGGTCGGCGATGACGACGTGCGCGCCCGCGGCCGCGAACGCCCGCGCACAAGCCTCGCCGATGCCGCTCGCACCCCCGGTGACGACGGCACGTCGTCCGCTCAGCTCAGTCACGATTCCTCCTTCGTTCCCGCGCCCGGGCGCGGGCCGTTCGCCAGCTCGGGGCGCCCGAGGGCTCCCCCGATGAAGCGCATCATCTCGTCGAGCACGTGCTCAGGCACCTGGCCGGTTCCGCTGGCCATCGGGTCGGCGTCGTCGCCTGGTGCCGCGTCGGGGTCGCCCCAGAGCACCCAGCGCATGCCGATCATCTCGCCGACGCCCATCAGCGCCCATGCGGCCACGGTCGGGTCGATGTCGCCGATCTCGCCGTCGGCCGCCGCCTCGCGGAGCCCGTCGATGTATCCCTCGACGATGCGGGTGTAGTGCAGGCGCAGGGCCTCGGGCGAGACCAGTTCGGCCTCGCGCACCACACGGTAGAGCGCAGGGTGCTCGGCCGTGAACCGGAAGAACGCGGCGAAGCCGGCGCGCTCGGCCTCGAGACGGCTCGACGCGCCACGTGCGCCCTCACTCATCGCCTGGCGCACCCGGTGGTTCAGATCTTCGACGAGTTCGTTGAAGAGGTCGAGCTTCGAGTCGAAGTAGAGGTAGAAGGTGCCCTGGCCGACCCCGGCGCGGTCGGTGATGCGCGAGACGGATGCCTCGTGGTAGCCGTGATCGGCGAACACGCGCTCGGCTGCGGCGAGCAGCCGTCGTCGGGTCTCGACGCCACGTGCGGTGCGTGGGCTGGTGCTCATCGTGCCTCCTCCGGTCCCTGAGCCTGTCGAAGGGCCGCGGGTTGAGGAGCGCCCGACGAAGTCGGACGCGTCTCGAAACCCGGTCGCCCGGACGAGGGGGTTTCGAGACGGCGCTGGCGCGCCTCCTCAACCCCCGGAATCGAGCGCTCCACGAGTACTCGGCGCAGCACCTTCCCGGCCGTCGACCGAGGCAGTTCGTCGACGAAGTGCACCTCTCGCGGCACCTTGAACCGCGCGAGCGAGGCGCGTGCGAAGTCCATGAGCTCTGCGGCATCCGTCACCCGCCCTCGTCGCACCACGACCCAGGCGGCGCCGGCCTCACCCCAGCGGTCGTCGGGGATACCGACCACCGCGACATCGGCGACGGCCGGGTGGGCCATGAGCACGGCCTCGACCTCGGCGGGCGCCACGCCCTCGCCGCCTGAGATGTAGATGTCCTTGATGCGCTCGACGATCGTGAAGTAGCCGTCGGCGTCGCGGCGCACGAGATCGCCGGTGCGGAGCCATCCGTCGACGAGGGTCGCAGCGGTGGCCTCGGGGTCGCGGTAGTATCCGGCGAACACCGACGGACCATGCACGAGCAGCTCGCCCTCTGCCTCGCCGTCGAGGTGCTCGCCGGTGACGGGATCGGCGACGGCGACGTCGACGTGCGGGTAGGGCTTGCCCGCCGACCCGGCGCGACTGCGTGCGTCTTCGTCGGGTAGGCAGAGCACGTTGGGCGATGCCTCGGTCAAGCCGTAGCCCTGGGTGAGCGCGACGCCGCGCGCGTGCCAGGTTCGCAGGAGCGCGGGCGGCATCGGGGCACCGCCGACGATGGCGTGGGCGAGGCTCGAGAGGTCGGTGCGGCCGAATTCGGGGTGCTGTGCCAGGAAGAGGTAGTTGGCGGGCACGCCCATCATCGTGGTGATGTGCCGCTCCTGGATGAGGTGCAGCACCCGGCCGGGATCGAAGGTGCGCTCGAGCACGACGGTCGCGCCCGTCCACCAGGCGAGCAGCGGCGTGATGTTCCATCCGCCGACGTGGTACTGCGGCATGACCGCGAGCACGGTGTCACCGGCCCCGACTTCGGCGATGCGGGAGAACGAGAGGTTCGTCCAGAAGCAGTTCGCATGCGTCAGTACCGCACCCTTCGGGCCGGCCGTGGTTCCCGACGTGAAGATCACGAGCAGCGCGTCGTCGTCGTGCACGTCGTGGCGCGATGGGCCGTCGGCCGTCGCGAGACGCATCGCCGGCGCGGGCACCTCGGCTTCGACGCCGTGCGCGCCGAGCGGCGCGTTCGGGATGCGGCCGGCGAGGCGTATCAGCGTCGCACGGGCGAGCGACTCGAACTCGTTCTCGACGAGGAGCAGCGCGGGCTCGGCGATCTCGAGTTGGGCGGCGAGTTCACGCGGCGCGAGGCGCCATGAGAGCGGCACCAGCACAAGCCCGGCCTTCGCGCAGGCGAAGAACAGCACGACGTGATCGGCGCTGTTGCCCGTGATCGTCGCGACGCGGTCGCCGATCGCGTACCCGGCCACCCGGAACGCCTCGGCCAGCCGCTCGGCACGCGCGTCGAGCTCGCGGTAGGTCACGGCCACGCCGCGGTCGTCGATCGCGATCCGTTCGGGCGTGGCTCTCGCGCGGTCGCGAGTCCACCGCCCGAGCGTGTGGAGTCCGTCAGGCATCCGTGGTCCCCTCTGATTCGACCGGGTGCTGCCTGCGCCCCGTACGGACGCGCTGCGGGATGCCCGCGATACCCCCGGGCAGGAACAGCACCACGAGGATGAACAGCGTTCCCAGGATGAACAGCGGCTCGGACAGCGGCACCCGGAGCACCGCGGGCAGCCCGGCGATGAAGTCCGAGCCGGC
>DASSBT010000121.1:0-12103 GCA_035698465.1 Agromyces sp.
CGGTTCGCTCGACCTGCTCGTCATCGACGAGGCGGGGCAGTTCTCGCTCGCCGCGACGATCGCCGCATCGGTCGCCGCGCGCAACCTGCTGCTGCTCGGTGATCCGCAGCAGCTGCCGCAGGTCAGCCAGGGCAACCACCCCGAGCCGGTCGACGCGTCGGCGCTCGGCTGGGTGGCCGACGGGTACGACGTGCTGCCACACGAGTACGGCTACTTCCTCGCCGAGAGCCGGCGCATGCACCCCGCGGTCGCGGCACCGGTGTCGCGCCTGTCATACGAGGGCGAGCTGCGTTCGCACCCGTGCGCCTCCGAACGCTCGCTCGACGGCGTCGCGCCGGGGCTCACGCCGGTTCCCGTCGACCACTCGGGCAACGCCACGTCGTCTCCCGAAGAGGCCGCCGTCATCGTCGAGCTCGTCGGCGACCTGCTCGGTCGGCACTGGGTCGATGCGACGGATGCCACAGCCCGCCCGCTCGCACAGCGCGACCTCATCGTCGTCACTCCGTACAACGCGCAGCTCACCCTCGTGCGCAGCGCGCTCGATGCCGCGGGCTATCGAGACGTGCCGGTCGGAACGGTCGACAAGTTCCAGGGCCAAGAGGCGGCCGTCGCCATCGTCTCCCTCGCGGCGTCGTCGGCTGCCGCCGCACCACGAGGCGTCGAGTTCCTCCTGCTGAAGAACCGGCTGAACGTCGCGATCTCGCGCGCCAAGTGGGCGGCCTACGTCGTCTACTCGCCCGGGTTGCTCGACACGCTGCCCCGCACGCCCGAGGGGGTGGCGCAGCTCAGCGCGTTCATCCGGCTCGTGGGAGCGCGCGTGCCGGCGGCCGTCGGCTGAGCAGCAGCCGCGCGACGACCCCGACCGCTCGTCACCGTCAGGAATTCAGGTGCGGAGCGCGTGTTGCAGGGCTCGGCCCGCCCAGGCGCCTCGACACGCGCTCCGCACCTGAATTGCTGGGAAGGCCGCACAGGTTCCATGCGTATGTTGGGTATATGACGTCCCCCGCATCTGACCTGAACCCTGCCCGCATCACGATGTACGGCGCCGCCTGGTGCGGCGACTGCCGCCGCTCGAAGGCGCTGCTCGATGGCCGCGATGTCGACTACGAGTACATCGACCTCGAGGTCGTCGTCGATGGCGCCGACCGCGCGAAGGCCATCAGCGGGCGCACGCAGATCCCCGTCGTCGTCTTCCCCGACGGCACCCACTTCACCGAGCCGACCGACGCCGAGCTCTCGGCCAAGCTCGACGAGGAACTCGCGGCCTAAGCGCGGCATCCGGCCCTGCACCCTCGGTTCTCGTGATGTCGCGATGACGCTGTCGGCGCGGGAGCGCGGGTGGCGCGGGAGCGCGGGTAGCGCTCGCGTCTACCGAAGCGCCGGCATGACCTCCGACGCGAACAGTTCGAGCCCCGAACGGTCGTACGCGGCCTCGGGGAAGTAGTTGATCGCGTAGCCGAGGCCGAGCTTGCGACGCTCGGCGAGCAGCGCAACGACCTCGGCAGGGGTGCCGACGAGCGTGGCCTCGTTGCGGGTGCGGTACTGGCGCATGTACCGTTCCGTCGCGTCGGGGCCGAGGTAGGGCGCGACGCGCGCCTCGATCGCATCGAGGCGACGCGCGACATCAGCGTCATCCGTGCCGATCACGGTGTGGAACTCGGTCGACCGCGTGATCGCCTCGAAGTCGCGACCGAGTGTCTCGCAATGACCACGCAGCACGTTGCTCTTGTGCGTGAACTCCTCGGGCGTGCCGCCGAAGTTCGTGTACGAGGCGTACTTCGCCGCGATCTTCAGCGTCACCTTCTCGCCGCCGCCCGCGATCCAGATCGGGATGCCGCCCTGCTGCACCGGCTGGGGCTGCACGATCGCACCGTCGACCTGGTAGTACGTGCCGTCGAGCGTGGCCGAGCCGGTCGTCCAGGCCTGGTGCATGATCTCGACGCCCTCGCGCAGACGCCCGAGTCGCTCGGGGATGGGCGGGAACCCGTAGCCGTAGGCACGCCACTCGTGCTCGTACCAGCCGCCGCCGATGCCCATCTCCAGGCGCCCGCCCGAGATGAGGTCGACGGTCGCCGCCACCTTCGCGAGGTACGCCGGGTTGCGGTAGCTCATGCACGTGCACATCTGGCCGATCCGGATGCGCGAGGTCGACGCGGCGTAGGCCGACATGAGGCTCCACGCCTCGTGCGTGGCCTCCGCGTCGCTCGGAACCGGCACCGTGTGGAAGTGGTCGTAGACCCAGATGGACTCCCACCCCGAATCGGGCTGGTCGGCGTATGCGGCGAGCGAGTGCATCGCCTCCCAGTGCTGAGCCGGCTCGATGCCGACGAGATCATGACGCCAACCCTGTGGCACGAACATTCCGAATCGCATGAGCTTCAGCCTAGAGGCCGGGCCGGTCGCCAAGAAAACGCTTCCCAAGGTGGCCGCCGATCTCAGCGCCAGCACTGACGACGGCGCACCCGCATCTGCGTACGGTCGGGAGAATGAAGCCTTCGAACCACTGCGAGTTCTCGTCGAGTGACTTCAGCGCGACCGCGATCGAGACCTCCGATTCCCGAATCGTGCACGTCTACGGCTCAGGCCTCTGCCCCACCGGGGGCTGGGAGTTGCGCCTCGCCGCCGCGAACCCGGGCGTCGTGCCGCACCCCGGCACGCTCTGGCTCGAGCTCCACGAACGCCAGCCCCGTCGCGGGCTGCGCACCAGCACCGCCCCCACCACGACCACGGTCGACGCGATCATCGAAGATTCCAGTGCCGAGCGCATCGAGATCCGGTTCGGCTGGCGCGACGGGTTCGTCGTGCCGGTTCGCACGGCGGTCGATGGGCGCCCGACCCGGCGGCGACCCGGTGAGCGTGCGGATGCCGCGACACGGCGTGTCGCGGCATCCGCCCGCGCTGTGGCGATCGTCGGTTGAAGACCGGCGTCACGCCAGCGCGAACCTGAGCTCGGCCATCGCCGGACCCGACCACACTCCGCCGTCGAGGTCGTCGCTGCGCACCGTGACGACCTTGCCGCCCTTCGACATCACGAGCAGTGCGAGCTGCGGCAGCAGGTCGCCGGCGTGCGTGCCATCGTGCAGGCTCTCGCCCGATCCGTTCTCGGTGGCGAACTCCACGGCGCCCGACTCCCGGTCGAGCGTGCCGTTGACCGACGTCGTGAAGTCGAACCAGAGCGTGTCGACCGCCCCGTCGGCCGCGAGCCGGGCGATCGCCGCGAGGTCGCGCTCGAGGCGCCCGGCGCTGCCTTCGATCAGGCCGCGTAGCGCGGACTCGGCCTCGCTGATGTTGAGCCGTGCGAGCTCGCGCCGGATCGCCTCGTCGATCTCGGCAGGGCCGAGCCGGTCGGGCGCTCCCGAGACGGGTGCGACGCGGCGGCCGTTGTGCGCGCGGTCGATGAACTGGCTCAGCATGGGCTCGGCCGCGAACACGAAGAGCGGCACCCGCTCTTCGGGGTCGTGCGTGAGCAGCACCTGCCGCACCGCATCGGCGACCCGCTTGGCGTAGATGTCGTGCGCCGCGGGTCGGCGGTCCTCCTCGCTCATGCCTCGGTCGCCGTGCCCGCCGACGCGGCGGTTGCCCACCACGTCGCCGCGTTCGCGGTTCGCCACCTCGTCCACGTTGTTCGGCAGCGAGGGATCGGTCGGCATCTGCACCGCGCGATCGGTGGGCGTCGCGTGCCACAGCGTCCACTCGTTCGCCGAGACGGCGACGGCGTAGGCCTCCTGGTCTTGGCTCGGCGCTCGCAGCAACTGTCCGAGCGTGAAGTGCGAGCCGACATGCACCGCATCGTCGAGCTGGTTCGGAAGGACGAACACCTCGCTGAATCCGGGTGCGACGAAGATCGCCAGCGACCTGGTGAGGTTTCCCCACAGCTGCAGGTCACCGAGGATCTCGTCGCGAGTGCGCCGGATCGCATCGATCTCTGGGCCGGATGCCGCCGACGACTTCAGCTGCTCGAACGCGTCGTCGAACGCGCTCTTCACCGCGACCTCTGCGCGTTCTCGCTCATTCACGACCGGCGAAGTCGCCGCATAGATGGTGATCGCCGGGTAGTGCGGCCCCGCAAGCGCGGCGAAATCCGCAGGGGTGGGCAGCTCGTAATGGACCGTCATTCGTTCTTCCCCGATCATGCGACAGGGGTGTCGCTCCCTCCCCAGCCTATGAACGCCGGCACGGGAGCGACACCCCCAGTCAGCGACTCACAGGGTGGTTGGAGCGGATGACGCCGGTCGGGTCGACCAGCTTCTTCAACGCACGCAAGCGGTGCACTCGGTCGCCGAAGAGGCGTTCCGCGCTGCGCTCGTGCTCGGCGAAGTTCAGGTAGTCGAGCCGGGCCCGCCACGGCTCGACGCGTGAGAGCAACCGGCCGAGGGATGCCGCGAGTGCATCACCCGAGCCCGGTACCGCGATCCCCGCCCCGAACACGACGTACTCCGCGTCGAAACCGGCCGTGACGCCGGGCTCGGGCGTGTGCCGATCAGCGGCCGACGCGTACGCGGCATCCGGTGCGGCGCCGCCGCCCGCGTGGCGGATCTCGACCGACAACAGGGCGCAATCCGCGTCGGGGCCGACCGCGTCGACGAAGGCGCGCACGGCAGCAGGCGGAAGCTCGGCGAGGAGCATCCCGTCGCCGTATCCGGGCACCGGCGCTGGCGGGTCCATGTGCAGTTGCAGGAGTTCCGCGATCGGCTGCGGGTGCACCGAGTCCATGTCGGGCTCGAGGGCGCGCAGTGGCGCGAGCAGTTCATCTGCCCGCTCGGGCGATTCCTGGATCGCCGCCTCGACGACGACGAACGACTTTCCGGAGAGGAAGGGCGGCAGTTCCGGCATCGGCGGGAAGCGGAGCACGCGACCCACCGACGTGACGGAGTCGGGCACCGTGGTCGTCCACTCCGCCCAGGCCTGCAGCACATCCTCTGAGCGCTCGATCGGCCAGAACAGTGTGCCGGCGACGATCTCGGTGATCGGGAACAGGCGGAACTCCATCGCAGTGACCACGCCGAAGTCGCCGCCGCCGCCTCGCAGCGCCCAGAACAGCTCGGAGTCGTGCTCGGCGTCGACCCGGCGTTGCTGGCCGTCGGCGGTGACGAGTTCGACGGCGAGCACCTGGTTCGCGGCCAAGCCGTGGGAGCGAGCCAGCCAGCTGAGCCCTCCGCCGAGCGTGTAGCCGACGACGCCGACATCGTGCGACGAGCCCGCGAGGGCGGCGAGCCCGTGCGGCGCGACAGCGGCAACGACGTCTCCCCAGAGCGCTCCGGGCTCCACTCGAGCGACCCGCTGTTCAGCGTCGACCTCCACGCCGCGGAGCTGCGACGTGCGCAGCAGGATCGCGTCGGCGGGGCCGTTCTTCGCGACGAGCGGGCCGGCGTTGTGGCCGGTCCCCTGCGGGGCCACGCCGAGGCCGAGGGCCCTCGCCGTCGCGACGGTGTGCGCGATGTCGTCGACGTGCTCGGGGATGACGACCGCAACGGGGCGCTGGTCGACCGCGAGGTTCCAGGCGGTGCGGGCCTCATCCCAACCGGGCTCGCCCGGTGAGAACACCCGGCCGGCGATCAGGCCGTCGAGGCGGGCGAGCTCGTCACGAAGTGATCCGGTCTGCAGTTGGTCCTGAGGCGGGTACGCCTCGGTGGAGTCGGGAATGATCGCCGGTCCGGTCGGCGAATCTCCGGTGGCGGTGCCGGCTGACACGGCGGTGCCTGGGTAAACGGGGTTGCTCACAGCGTGTTCCTTTCGAGGGTGGCTGCATTCGCGGGCCCTGACCCTCTCGGAGGATGGACGGCCGTGAGGATTCCTCGCGGCACGCACGAACGCTGCTCCCATCTCAGGCCCCGCGGCACGTTCCCGCTTCAGGGGTCACCCTCCATCTGCCTCGGTGTCAACCCGAGAGATCGGCGTCAGGCTCAACCCGACCCGTCCCGCGACATCCACGCTGGAATACCGAGCGGCGTCCGCCGGTTGCCGAGAGGGATGACTCCTTCACTGCGCCTCTCCGTGCTCGACCTCGTTCCCGTGCGGAGCGGCCAGACGAGTGCAGGTGCCGTCGCGGCATCCGTCAGTCTCGCGCAGCTCGCCGATCGCCTCGGCTACACGCGCTACTGGTTCGCCGAGCACCACAACATGCCGGCCGTCGCCTCGACGACCCCTCCCGTGCTCGTCGCGGCGATCGCGGCGCGCACCGAGCGCATCCGGGTCGGATCGGGTGGCGTGATGCTCCCGAACCACGCACCACTCGTCGTCGCCGAGCAGTTCGCCGCGCTCGAGGCGCTCGCACCGGGGCGCATCGATCTCGGCATCGGCCGGGCACCCGGCAGCGACCCGGTGATCACGCAGCTCCTGCGGGTGAGCGGCCCGACCGCCGACGTCGACCGCTTTCCCGACCACATCGCCGACATCCTGAGCCTGCTCTCCCCTGAGGGTGCATCGCTGCGGCTCACGAGCGGCCGCGAGTATGCGATCACCGCGACACCGGCGGCGACGGATGCCCCGACGCTCTGGCTCCTCGGATCGAGCGACTACTCGGCGAAGCTCGCCGCGTCGCTCGGGCTGCCCTATGTCTTCGCGAACCATTTCTCGGGCGACGGGCTCGAGCGCGCGCTCGAGCTCTACCGCACCGAGTACCAGCCGAGCGAGGCGCATCCAGCGCCCGAGACGTTCCTCACCGTGAACGCGTCGGTCGCGCCGACCGTCGACGAGGCACGCGATCGCGCCCTGCCGCAGTTGCGTTCGATGGCGCGCCTGCGCACGAACAGGCCGATGCGTGCGCTCGAGACGATCGAGGAGGCGCAGTCGGCACCCGTCGACTCGATCGCCGCCGAACTGATCGCCGGCATGGAACGGCGTTGGATCATCGCGGATGCCGCGGGCGCGGCATCCGAGCTGCGGGCACTCGCCGAACGACACGGCATCGATGAGGTGATGGTGTCGCCGATCGGGGGCTCGTACGCATTCGAGCCGACGGATGCCACGCCCGGCCGCGAGCAGACGCTGCGACTGCTGGCCGCGTCGCTGATCGAGTAGGCCCGCCAGGGCCACGGCTGCCGGTGATCGAGTAGGCCCGCCAGGGCCGTATCGAGATCCGGCGCGGTGGTCTCGATACGCTCGCTGGCGCTCGCTACTCGACCGACCAGGGGACCGACGAGGCGGCGCTCAGGCCGCGAGGCCGAGCCGGCGCAGGTCGTCGGTCGACGCGTGGTACTCGTCGCCGTCGGCGACGGTGGTCTCACGCGGTACTCGTGCGCCGTTCTGGACGCGCGCCGAACGGCCGATCGTGACATACGGGCCGACGACCGCGTTGCGGCCGACGACGGCGCCGCGGCCGATGTGCGCGTTCACGCCGATGACGGCGCGCTCGGCCACGATGGCGTCGCGATCGATCCAGCCGCCGGGGCCGATCTGAACCCCGCGCTGCACCTCCGCGCCGGGGTCGACGTAGGCCGTCGGGTCGACGAACGCGGTCGGGTCGACTTTCGCGGTCGTGGCCACGAGGCCTCGGCCGTTCACGTGCTTACGGTAGCGACGCAGGACTCCGGCTTCGTCTTCGAACTCGACGTAACTGATGCCCACGTTCTCCTCCTTCCGACGCGGGGATTCCGCGCCCGGACATATGTACAACCGCGAGTCTGCCCCGCACATTCCCGAAGACTGGGAACCCGCTGAACACCGCCTGCGAGCGGCCTGCCTCGAATGAGCGCCGGAGTCCGGGCCAGCCCTGAAACTGGGGAGTGCCAGCACCGAACGACCGTGGATACCATTGTCGAGCGATCCTCGAACTCGGTAGCTTCACTCCTCGTGCACGGCGATCCGGCCGGCACGACCACGCGGAATTCCGCGCGGCCTGAGACCACCCGAAAGCCTCCACCGTCATGTCGAACTACCTGCTCTGCGCAAGCCCCATCCAAGGCCACGCCGCACCGATCATCGCCATCGCCCGCGACCTCGTCGCCCGTGGGCACCAGGTCACCGTGCTCACCGGGTCGCGTTTCCGCGACTCCGTCGTCGCGGCCGGCGCCGACCATCGCGCACTGGGCGGCATCGCCGACTTCGACGACCGCGTCATCCAGGACTACCTTCCCGAACGCGACCGGCATCGCGGCATCCGTCGCCTGCGATACGACATCGAGACCATCTTCCTGAAGACCGTGCCCGACCAGACCCGCGCCGTCGAGGCGGCGATCACCGAGCTCGCTCCCGACGCGATCCTGGTCGACGCGCCATTCGCCGGCATCGTGCCGCTGCTGCTCGACGATCCCTCCTCTCGCCCGCCGGTGCTCGCCGCCGGAGTGATTCCACTCAGCCAGGCGAGCAGGGATGTCGCACCCTACGGGTTGGGACTTGCGCCTGCGCCCGGCCCGCTCGGCCGCCTGCGCAACCGCGCGCTCAACGCGCTCGTGCAGAAGGTCGTATTCCGGCCGACCCAGAAGCTCGCCAACGAGACGATGCACGCGCTCGGACGCCCGCAGCTCGACAGCTTCGCGCTCGACACCTCGCGCCGGTTCGACCGGTTCCTGCAGCTCTCCCCCGCCGAGTTCGAGTACCCCCGCAGCGACCTCTCGGCGAACCTGCGCTTCGTGGGCACCGTGCTGCCGCCTGCGCCGGTCACGGGCGCGTTGCCCGACTGGTGGCCAGAGCTCGACGGCGATCGCCCGATCGTGCACGTCACGCAGGGCACCATCGACAATAAAGACCTCGATCGCCTCATCTTCCCCGCCATCGATGCGCTCGCCGAGCGCGACGTGCTCGTCGTGGTCGCGACGGGCGGCCGCCCCGTCGAGGAGCTCGGTCAACTGCCGGCCAACGTGCGTGCCGCCGAGTTCCTTCCGTACCACCAGCTCTTCCCGAAGACCGACGCGTTCGTCACGAACGCCGGCTTCGGCGGAGCGCAGTATGCGCTGAGCCACGGCGTGCCGCTGGTCACGGCCGGCGACACCGAAGACAAGCCCGAGGTGTCGATGCGCGCCGAATGGTCGGGCGTCGGGGTCAACCTGCGAACAGGCACGCCGAGCGCCGAGGCCATCGGTCGCGCCGTCGATCGGGTGCTCGCCGAGCCCGGCTTCCGCGAGCGGGCCCGAGCCCTCGCCGAGCGCATCCACTCGTACGACACGTTCGGCACCATCGAGGGAGAACTCGAAGCGGCATCGCTTCGAGCGGAGATGCGAACCCGGTCGGTCGGCTGACTCGCGGCTGATCCCTCGCTGCAACGCGCGGTCGGCGAACCTGTGAGGCCACGGCCGACCTCGAAAGGTTAGGCTGTCCTAAGCCGGAGCCTCCGGCGCACGCCGCCCGCCGACTGCCTGCCGGCCCGAACCGGGATCCCAGATGACCGCCGCTCCGCTGCTCGACCTCGATGCCGTGCGCATCCGGTACGCGGGTGCGGAGCATCCCACACCCGATGACATCTCACTGCAGGTGCGCGCGGGCGAGGTCGTCCTCCTGCTCGGACCGTCGGGCTGCGGCAAGTCGACCCTCGCGCTCGCGCTCAACGGGCTCGTGCCGCATGCGATCGCCGCCGACTTCGACGGCAGCGTGCGGGTGGCCGGCCTCGACACCCGCGAGCACTCTGTCGCAGAGCTCAGCGAGTACGTCGCGATGGTCTTCCAGGATCCCGACTCGCAGATCGTCACGGGCACCCTGATCGACGAGGTGGCATTCGGCCCCGAGAACCGGCTGCTCCCCGCCGACGAGGTGCTCGCCCGTGCCGAACGCGCCCTGAAGCTCGTCGGCCTCTGGGATCGCCGCGGCGACAACCCCGACGTACTCTCGGGCGGTGGCCGCCAGCGCCTCGCGATCGCCAGCGCCCTCGCCCTGGCTTCACCGGTGCTCGTGCTCGACGAACCCACCGCGAACCTCGACCCTGCCGGCATCGACGAGGTCTACGCCGTGCTCCGCGAACTCGCGAACGATCACGACCATGCGATCGTGCTCGTCGAGCACAACCTCGACGCGGCGGTCGACATCGTCGACCGGGTCGTGGTGCTCGACGCCGCGGGCCGCCTGATCGCCGACGGTCCGGTGCGTGAGGTGCTGCAGGGCCGCGCCCGAGAACTCGCCGACCTCGGCGTATGGCTGCCCGTCTCGACCTTGGCGGCGATGCGCCTCGAAGACGCCGGCGTCGCGATCGGTCCGCTTCCGCTCAGCCCGTCGGAACTCGCGGCCGCACTCGAAGCCGTCGACGAACTGCCCGCCCCGGTTCCCGAATATGCTGCATCCGGCATGAGATCGACGGATGCCGCTACACTCGCGCCGGCCGCAGCGATCACGGTGCGCAGCGCGACGATCCGGCGCGGTGGCCGGCGCGGACCGGTCGTCGTCGACGGGGTCGACCTCGACGTGGCATCCGGAGATTTCATGGCGATCGTCGGCACCAATGGCGCCGGCAAGACGACGCTGCTGCAGGTGATCGCGGGGGTCATCCCGACACCGCGTGGCACGGTGAGCGTGCTCGGCATCGACCCCTCGCACGCCGACGCGCGCGCACGCGCGCGCCAGATCGGCTTCGTGTTCCAGAACCCCGAGCACCAGTTCGTCGCGCATACCGTCGCCGACGAGCTCGAGCTCGGGCTGCGGTTGCAGGGCGTTCCCGAGCTCGAGCGCCGGGCCGAAGTCGAGCGGATGCTGCGCCGATTCGACCTCGTCGCGCACCGCGACCGGCACCCGTTCCTGCTGTCGGGCGGGCAGAAGCGCCGCCTCTCGGTGGGCACCGCCCTCGTCGCCGGCGCACCCGTGCTCGCGCTCGACGAGCCGACGTTCGGGCAGGATCGCGCGCGGGCGGCCGAACTCCTCGACATCCTGGCCGCGCTGAACGCCGAAGGCACCACGGTGCTCGTCGTCACCCACGACCTGCAGCTCGTCGCCGACTACGCGAATCGCGTCGCCGTGATGCAGGGCGGGCGCGTGCTCGGCGTCGGCCCGACCGCAGACGTACTCGCCGGCCCGCTCATCGAGGCGGCGGGGCTGCGCCATCCGCCGCTCGCGCGGGCCACCCGCAGTCTCGTGCGGCATCCCGAATGGCAGCAGGTGACGCGGATGTCGCAGCTGCCGATGCCCGGGCGGGCCGCCGCATGAGCACGACGACGTCGAACCCCGCGACCGGTTCGACCCCCTCGACGGGTTCGACCGGCGCGACCACGTCGACGGGGAGCACCGCGATGGTCGCGTCGATCGCCCGCAATCCCTATGCCGAGCAGGCCTCGACGCACCCGGCGCGGTTCCTGCACGCCCTGAATCCGCTCGCGAAGCTGCTCGCGCCCCTCCCGGCGATGATCGCGCTGCTCTTCACTCGGGACATCGTCACCCCACTCGCATTCACCGTGCTCGCCCTGGCGATGCTGCTCATCGGTGCGCAGCTCTCGGGGCGCGCGCTCGCGATCCTGCTCGTCGGCACGCCCGTCGGTGTCGCGCTGCTCGGCGCCAGCCTCGGGGTGTGGATCGACCCGGCTCGCATCGACGCGTCGACGGCCGCGGCATCCGTCGTCCTCATCGAGGTCGGCGACTGGCGCTTCACGCTCGCCGCCTACCTCATCGGGCTCGCCACGGCACTGCGCATCGCGGCGATCGTCTTGTTGTCGCTGCTCACCGGGTTGACGACGACCGGCCCCGAGCTCGTGCGCGGGTTCGTGCAGAACCTTCGCGTGCCCTACCGGCTCGGATACACCGCGCTGGCCGCACTGCGGTTCGCACCGAGGTTCCGGCACGAGCTCGAGGTCATCCGCGCCGCACATCGCGTGCGCGGCATCGACGCCGGGCGCGGGCCGGTCGCGGCGATGCGCCGCACGGTGTCGTACGCCGTGCCGCTGCTCGCGAGCGCGATCCGCCACGCCGAACGGGTCGCCCTTGCGATGGACGCCCGCGCCTTCGGCGCGCACCCCACCCGCACCGAACGCGTGATCAGCCGCTGGCGGGCCCGCGACACCGTGTTCGTGGTGCTCTTCTGGGTCGCGTCGGCCGCCATCTTCTGGTGGGCCGGGCTCGCGGGCGCGTCCGGCAGTTGAGCCTGCGCGCACCAGAACAGGAAGACACGCCGTACGCGCACCGAAGACATGACGACACGCTGTGCGGATGCCGCGCGGTTTCGCGGGAGTGACGAGGGAATTGTGATGAGCAC
>DASSBT010000122.1:0-5665 GCA_035698465.1 Agromyces sp.
GCCGTGCCGGTGGACCCTGCTGCACGGGCGGCGTCACCCGAGTGGCTCGACGTGACCCTCGCGGCGGTCGCGCGGCGGGGCTACCCCGAGGTGCTCGTGGCGGTCGACGCGTCTGGCGCGGCATCCGCGATGCGTACCGCGGTGGACGCGGTCGGCGTCGGCGGCGTGGCCGTACTGGTCGGCCGGATTCCGGACGGGTCGGAGGTGTGCCTCGACGCGGAGTCGCTTGCGCGCAGGCTGGTGACGATCTCGGCGGTGCGCGACTCGACCGGTGAGCAGCTGCGCCGGGCCGTCGCGTTTCTCGAGCGGTCATGGCGCCCTTCGACAAGCTCAGGGAGCGGGATGCCGTTCGACGAGTTCGTCGGCGCGACGTATCCCCTCGCCGCCCTCGATGACGCACTCGCCGACGCCGCGACCGGTGGGCATGTGCGGGTCGGGATCGCGCCGGGCCGGCGCCCTGCATGATTCGAGCCTCATCCACAGCTGCGCGTCATAGGCTGGACGCAAATGCGAGTGATCAGCTACAACCTGCGCAAGCACCGCGCCATCGGCGAACTCGTGGGGCTCGCCGAGCGGCACGCTCCCGACATCCTGTGCTTGCAGGAGTGTGACACCGCCGACCTGCCGTCGCAGATTCACGAACTCCGTCTGGCCGATTCGACCTCGCGCAATCGCCTGGGCCTGGCCGTCTACTACCGTGACGATCGCTTTCGGGCGCTTCGGATGCAGTCGTTCATGCTGAAGAAGTCACTGCACGACCACATCCTCCGGCCCGCCCACGAACGGCTCCTCGGGGTGCGCATGCTCGACCTGCAGGAGGAGCGCGAGTTGATCGTCGCCTCGTTCCACGCCGCGCCGCTGACGGCGCTCAACTCACTGCGGCGGCACCAGATCAACTCCGCGCTCGGTGAGCTGCAGTTGCTCGGCCCGGGGCTTCCGACGCTCATGGTCGGTGACTACAACTACCCCGTCTTCAAAGAGAACCTCGGCGAGAAGGTGCGCGACTCGGGCTACGAGCTCACGTTGAGCGACAAGCGCACGTACACCAGGTACAAGTTCTTCCGCGGCCACTTCGACCTGGCGACGTCGGTCGGCCTCGACATCCACGGCATCGAGACCTTGCCGCGCGGCTCTTCCGACCACATGCCGATCAAGGTGGATGCGAGCTACCGCGAGCTCGCGCAGGTCGCCGCCGCCGAGGACGCGTGACCGGTGGTCAGCCGTGAGCTGGCGCTCGCGCTACGCGAGGCGGGCCTGTCGTGGCATCCCGAATCTGGTGACCGATTCCAGCTCGACCTGCCCGAGTCCGTCGAGGTCGAGGTCGAGGCCGACGTCTTCACGGTGAGCGAGATGACGATCGAGCCGCACCGGTACGCGAGCGGCACGATCCTCGGGTTCAACGGCACGACCGAGTGGGCGCTCGATTCGGTCGCGCTGGCCGACGCGGTGTGGCTGCCTCGCGAAGACCAGTTGCGCGAACTTCTGCGCGCCACGTTCCGGTCGCTCACGCGGCTCGACGACGCGTTCGAGGTCGAGGTCGAGATCGCGGGCGAACGACGCAGGTTCGAGCATCCCGACGTCTCCGAGGCGTACGGACTCGCGCTGCTCGACCTCATCGGCAGGTCACGATGACGGATGCCGCGGGCAGGTGCGCATGGTGACGGATGCCGCTGGGTCGGATGCCGCTCGGCCGGATGCCGCGGGGCCGGATGCCTCGACGCGGGCCGCCATCGCTCGAGCTCGCGAACTCCTCGCGGATGCCGTGACCACCCTTCGCGCGAGCGGGGCACGCGACGAGACGCTCGCCGAGTACGTGGCCGAACGGCGCGTACTCGGCCTGCCGCGAGCCGCCCGGATGGCACCCGCCACCCGGGTCTGGCGGCTCGGGGTGCTGCTGCTCGCCGCCGACGGCCGGCTCTTCGCGACGGGCCGGGTCGTGCGTGCCGAACGAGCGGTGCGGCGGAGCGTGATCGCCGAGTCGGTTGCCGAGCAGCGCGCCTACCGCGCGGCGGCGGTCAAGGGCGGCATCGCGGAGGGGTCGACGGTGAACTTCGATGCGAGGCCGATCGACCTCGACGAGTTGGGCCGCACCGCGGCATCCGGCCCACTGCTGCTTCGCGACGGCGGAGTGCTGGTGCGCTGGAATCCGTCGCAGCCCGACATGCTGACGCCGCTCGATCGCTACCTCGCCGACCGGGTCGAGTTGCTCGCGGCGCCGCCATCCGGCGCCTGAGCGTACTGATGCCTGTTCCGGGGGTGTATTTCGGCCAGATCTCCCGGGTCAGGCCAGCGCGTTTGGCCGGAATGCACCCCCGGAATGGTTGCGACCGCTCGAGGGGCGCAACCTCTCGCCTCAGACGAGCTCGACCGAGGTCGGAACGGCGTTCGCGAAGAGGTCGAGCACCGGGCAATGCTCGTCGACGACGCGACGGAGCTCGGCGTAGCGCTCGTCGGTGTCGGGGCCGGTGAGCTTCACCGAGAGGCGCACGGCGTTGAATCCGGGGCGCACCGTCTCGGTGATCCCGAAGAGCTTGCGGGCGTCGAGGTCGCCCTCTGCACTGATGTCGATGTCGTCGACGGCGATGCCGAGCGCGTTGGCGTACAGGCGGTACACGACGATCTGGCACGAGATGAGCGCGCCGAGTGCGTACTCGACGGGGCTCGCCGCAACGTCGTCGCCCGCGAGGGCCGCGGGCTCGTCGACGAGGAAGCGGTGGCGGCCGGCGGTGATCTCGCTCGCGACGGAACCTGACCCGCGGCCGTTCACTCGGTAGGTGAGGTGTGCGGCGGTGGTGTCGGCGGCGATGCGCTCCTGCCAGGTGGAACCGGCGGCATGGAGTCGCTCGGCTCGCTCGTCGGCGGAGGTGTGGGGAACGGTGTCGATGTCGAGGAGGGTCATGCGCCGCACGCTACCGGCGACATCGGGGGCGCGGCGAGCGCCGTCGTCACGCCGCGTCGCGCACCGTCATCGAGCGTCACGCGCGGTCATCGACCGTCACGCGCGCGCTCGTCAGAACCCGAACGCGGTGATCGGTGCGAGGGTGCCGTCTCGCCACCGTTCGAGCACGAAGCGCTCGTGGTGCACGAGGTTGTCGGGCAGCCCAGCGAGGTCGAACCAGCGCAGGTCTGCGGCCTTCTGCTCCTGCAGGGCCGGCGTGCCGCTCCACGACCGGCATGCGAAGAAGAAGTCGACGCGCTGGTCGATTGCGAGCCCGGTCGGGGCGGTGCGGTGCATGCCCGTGAGTGCCTCGAGGTCACTCTGGGCGATGCTGATGCCGAGCTCTTCGGATGCCTCGCGCACGGCTGCTTCGGTGACCGGCTCGCCGGCCTCCACGTGGCCTGCGGCCGATGCCGCCCAGAACCCGTCGTAGTACCCGGTGTTCGCACGCAACTGCAGCAGCACCCGGTCGCCCTCGACGAGGAACACGTAGGCGGCGGGCACGACACTGAAGCCGCCGTGCTCGGCCGCGTACAGGGCTGGGTAGGTCTGGCGGGCGGTGCCGGGCTCGGTCATGAGGACTGTCAGTATCCGGCGATCGGGCCGAATGCCTCGGTCAGCGGTGCCCGATTCACGGTGCGCAGCTCGTCGATCGGCACGGTGAACAGGCCCTGCACCTCGAGAGCGCCCGACGTGGCATCCGTCACCCCGATGCGACGCACCGGGTAGTCGCGACCCTCGCACAGGCCGCGGAACTTCACGTCGTCTTCGCGGGGCACGCTCACGATCACGCGGCCCGCCGACTCGGAGAAGAGGGCGGTCGCGGCGTCGATGCCCGCGTCCTGGATGACCTCGTCGAGCACGACACGCGCGCCGACGCCGAACCGGCCGACCGCCTCGGCCAGTGCCACGGCCAGGCCGCCGTCGGAGAGGTCGTGCGCGGAGTCGATGAGGCCCTCGATCGCGGCCGCGTTGAGCAGGCCCGCGAGGCGCTGCTCGCCGGCGAGGTCGACGACCGGCGGCCGACCGCCGAGGTGGTCGTGCACGACGCCGGCCCACGCCGAGCCGTCGAGCTCGGCGCGCGTGTCGCCCAGCAGGTAGATGTTGTGGCCGTCGTCCTGCCAGCCGCTCGGGATGCGGCGGGCCACGTCGTCGATGACACCGAGCACGGCGATCACGGGCGTCGGGTGGATCGGCACGTCACCGGTCTGGTTGTAGAACGACACGTTGCCGCCCGTGACGGGAATGGCCAGCTCGAGGCATCCGTCGCTCAGGCCCTCGACGGTCTCGGAGAACTGCCACATCACCTCGGGGTTCTCGGGGGAGCCGAAGTTCAGGCAGTCGCTGACGCCCATGGGCACCGCGCCGGTGACGGCGACGTTGCGGTACGCCTCGGCGAGCGCGAGCCTCGCGCCTTCGCGCGGGTCGAGCTGCGAGTAGCGTCCGTTGGCGTCGGTGGCGACCGAGACGCCGAGTCCGGATGCCTCGTCGACGCGGATCATGCCGGCGTCGTCGGGGTAGCTCAGGGCGGTGTTGCCGAGCACGTACTTGTCGTACTGGCTCGTGACCCACGCGGCATCCGCCTGGTTGGCGCTGCCGACGAGCTTCAGGAACTGTTCGCGGATCTCGTCGGGTGTCGCAGGGCGCTCGAGCTTCGCGGCGGTGTCGGCCTGCAGCGCGTCGATCCAGGTGGGGTACGCGACGGGACGCTCGTAGACCGGGCCATCGATCGCGACGGTGCGCGGGTCGACGTTGACGATCTCCTCACCGCGCCAGGTGATGGAGAGGCGTCCGGTGTCGGTGACTTCGCCGAGCACGCTGGTCTCGACGTCCCACTTCTTCACGACCTCGAGGAAGCCGTCGAGCTTCTCGGGGCGCACGATGGCCATCATGCGCTCCTGGCTCTCGCTCATCAGGATCTCTTCGGGCGTGAGCGTGGGGTCGCGCAGCAGCACGTCGTCGAGCACGATCGACATGCCGCCGTCGCCGTTCGAGGCGAGCTCGCTCGTCGCGCACGAGATGCCGGCCGCGCCGAGGTCTTGGATACCCTCGACGAGATCGTTCTTGAAGAGCTCGAGGCAGCACTCGATGAGCACCTTTTCGGCGAACGGGTCGCCGACCTGCACGGCGGGGCGCTTGGTGGGGCCGCCTTCTGCGAACGTGTCGGACGCGAGGATGGATGCCCCGCCGATGCCGTCGCCGCCGGTGCGGGCGCCGAACAGCACGACCTTGTTGCCGGCGCCCTTCGCGTTCGCGAGGTGCAGGTCTTCGTGGCGCATGACGCCCACAGCGAGGGCGTTCACGAGCGGATTGGCCTGGTACACGGGGTCGAACCAGGTCTCGCCGCCGATGTTCGGCAGGCCGAGGCCGTTGCCGTAGAACGAGATGCCGCTCACCACGCCGTGCACGACGCGCGCGGTGTCGGGGTGGTCGATGGCGCCGAAGCGCAGGGCGTCCATCACCGCGACCGGGCGGGCGCCCATCGAGATGATGTCGCGCACGATGCCGCCGACGCCCGTCGCGGCGCCCTGGAACGGCTCGATGTAGCTCGGGTGGTTGTGCGACTCGACCTTGAAGGTCACGGCCCAGCCCTCGCCGATGTCGACGACGCCGGCGTTCTCGCCGATGCCGACCATGAGCTTCTCCTTCATCTTCGGAGTCACCTTCTGGCCGAACTGGCGGAGGTAGATCTTCGAGCTCTTGTAGGAGCAGTGCTCGCTCCACATG
>DASSBT010000123.1:0-17293 GCA_035698465.1 Agromyces sp.
ATTAATGCTGTATGCTTACTTCAACCTGTATAAATGAACCACTGTGAAGGAGCCACCGATGATCGTCGTCACCGCCGACCAAGTCGCCAGCCGCACTCGCGTGGACCTCGCGGGCGCCGAGCGTGACCGGATTCAGCGCGAACATGGCGCGAAGCTGCTCCTTCCGGTCGCACGCAACGCCGGCGATGAGATCCAGCTGCTCACCGCAGATGGAGCGACCGTGGTCGAAGTGGTCTTCGAGTTGACCCGGGACGGCGAATGGAGTGTCGGAGTCGGCTGCGGCTCGGTGCGAGAACCGCTTCCAGCCGACATCCGTGAAGCGAGCGGCGAAGCGTTCTTCGCCGCGAGAGATGCGGTGGAGCGCGCGAAGAAGAGTTCGCCACGATTCGCGATCGAGGCCGAAGGCACCGATGCCGGCGACGTCGAAGCGCTCTTCAGGCTGGCCCTCATTCTGCGGGAACGTCGCTCGGAACAGGGGTGGGAGGTCTACGACCGCATCGTCGCCGGAGCGTTGCAGTCGGATATCGCCGACGAACTGGGCGTGAGCGCGCCCGCCATCAGCTCACGCATGAAGTCGGCGAACATCCGCGCCGAACTCGATGCCGTACCGGCGCTCGCTAGGCTGCTGGAGAACCTCGACGCCGCAACGGGAGCACATCCATGAATCTCATCGTGATCGCCGATGCCATCGCCTGGTCGGCGCTCATGCCCGCGCTCATCGCAGCGGCCGTGCTCTCGATCCTCGCGTACCTGAGGCCCCGTGCCGCATATCTGTGGTTCGCGGCCGGTACGCTCGGCATCGCACTGATGGCGGCGGCGGTGATCTCCGAGCCGTCGGGCCTCGGATTCGCACCCCTCGTCACGATCCTCGGCTTCATCACGGCCGTGTTCGGCGGCAGCCCTGCGGCATCCACCGCCCTCAACCTGGCGATGGGGGGAACGGTCGCACCTGGACTGCACGGCGGCATCATCGTGACGGAGCGTCCATCGGCCGAGGAACAGCGCAAGGGCATCGTCGCGGGGCCCCGCCGCGAGGTGCTCCGGGGCGGCCTCACGATCGGCGTGCTCGAACGCATCGCATCGGCCGGTGCGATCATCGCCGGATTCCCCGAGGCACTCGCGATCGTCGTCGCCGTCAAGGGCGTCGGCCGCTTCACCGAGCTCGAGGCACCCGAAGCACGCGAGCGGTTCATCATCGGCACGTTCGCGAGCCTGATCTGGGCGTGTGCCGCTGCACTCGTCGTTCACCTCGCGTTGCATTGACCTCGACGGTCGATCGACGAGCCGTCGATCGACGAGCCCCCGTCGATGAGTTCGCCGCGCGCGCTAGTCGTGCGAACGAGCGTGCCGCCGGTACGGTGACACCCCCGGGTCATCCGCAAGCCAGAAGCGCCACGGGAACGCCGCTCCCCCGCCGGGACCGCTGACGCCGGTGCGCTGGCCACTCGCAAAGGCCAGTGGCGACGCCGGCACCTGCAGCGAGAACGGCTCGCGCAGGAGGTCGGCTCCCCCGGCCGAGAGCGGGACCCCGAGTGCCACCGCCAATCGCGCAGGCCCCCGGGCGAGATCGCGGTCGGATGCCCCCGCCCGACGAGCGCGCGCCAGATCGATGCCCTCGACGACGGTCGCACCGCGAAGCAGGCAACCGGCGGATTCGCCCGGCACGCCCGCAACGACGTTCAGGCACGTGTGCATGCCGTAGGTGAAGTAGGTGTAGAGATGCGCGGCCTCGCCGAACATCACGGCGTTGCGGCGGGTCATGCCGCGGAACGCATGCGAACCGGGGTCGACGCCCACTCCGCGGTATGCCTCGACCTCCGAGATCCGGATCGCCACCCGCCCGTCCTCGGC
The DNA here is from genome assembly GCA_035698465.1 of Agromyces sp. Classification (GTDB taxonomy): domain Bacteria; phylum Actinomycetota; class Actinomycetes; order Actinomycetales; family Microbacteriaceae; genus Agromyces. Next base: position 1,852 of record DASSBT010000123.1, read on the forward strand.
GGTGTACGACAGCACCGCACCCAGCAACAGCGGCGCGAGCTCGACCGGGTCGCGCGCGAAGTAGTCACGCCCGACCGTGACGAGTTCGCTCGACATCGGCTCGTTCAGGGTTCGACCTCGGTCGCTCCGGTCGCGGCCGTACTCGCGACGGGCAGGCCCACGACGAGATGTCGCACCCGGTCGGTGAGCTTCGCGAACTGTTCATCGACGCGCACCGGCGCGGTGCCGCCGATGCCGTCACGACTCGCGACCGACCCCTCGACCGTCAGCACCGCACGCACCTCGGCCACGAGGTGCGGCGAGATCGCGGCGAGCGCCGCATCGTCGACCGCGTCGAGCTCGAGACCGTGCTCCTCGGCGTATCGAACGAGCGCACCGGTGATCTCGTGCGCATCACGGAACGGCACCCGCCGCTTCACGAGCCACTCCGCGACGTCCGTCGCGAGTGAGAACCCGGCAGGAGCGAGCTCGGCCATGCGGTCGGTGTGGAACGTGAGTGTCGCGACCATGCCCGTGAACGCCGGCAACAGCACCTCGAGCGTCTCCACGGAGTCGAAGACCGGCTCCTTGTCTTCCTGCAGGTCGCGGTTGTATGCGAGCGGCAGGGCCTTCAGGGTCGCCAAGAGGCCCGTGAGGTTGCCGATGAGCCGACCCGACTTGCCGCGCGCGAGTTCGGCGATGTCGGGGTTCTTCTTCTGCGGCATGATCGAGGAGCCGGTCGAGTAGCCGTCGTCGAGCGTGACGAAGCCGAACTCGCGGGTGTTCCAGAGGATGATCTCCTCGGCCATCCGGGACAGGTCGATGCCGATCATCGCGCCGACGAACGCGAACTCGGCCACCACGTCGCGGGCCGCTGTCGCGTCGATCGAGTTCTCGGCAGGGCTCGCGAGCCCAAGGTCACGGGCGACGGATGCCGCGTCGAGCCCGAGCGTCGAGCCCGCGAGCGCGCCGCCGCCGTACGGCGAGACATCCACTCGCTTCGTCCAGTCGACGAGCCGCTCGAGGTCGCGCGACAACGCCCAGCCATGGGCGAGGAGGTGGTGCGCGAGCAGCACGGGCTGGGCATGCTGCAGGTGGGTTCGACCCGGCATGATCGCGGAGCGGTGCGCATCGGCCTGGGCGACGAGCGCATCGATGAGGTGCACGAGCTGCTGGCCGATGGTGGCGGCGTGGTCTTTCAGGTAGAGGCGCACGAGCGTGGCGATCTGGTCGTTCCGGCTGCGGCCGGCGCGGAGCTTGCCGCCGAGCTCGGGCCCGACGATGCCGATGAGTGCGGACTCGAGGGCACCGTGCACGTCTTCGTCGGCCTCGGCCGCGACGATATCGCCCGAGGCGACCCTCGCCTCCACGGTGTCGAGCCCAGCGAGCATGTCGGCGAGTTCGGCGTCGTCCAGGTATCCGGCCGCGGCGAGCGCGCGGGCGTGCGCACGCGAGCCGGCGAGGTCGTACGGTGCCAACTGCCAGTCGAAGTGCGTCGACTTCGAGAGCCGCTGCAGCTCGGGTGAGGGCCCTGAGGCGAACCGCGCGCCCCACAGGGCACCCTCGTTCGTTCCATGGGTATCGGTCGATTCGGCCATCACGAATCCTTCCGCTCGAGCAACCACACGAGCAGCGCCTTCTGGGCGTGCAGCCGGTTCTCGGCCTCATCCCAGATGATCGACTGCTCGCCATCGATCACCTCGGCCGTGACCTCGTAGCCACGGTCGGCCGGCAGGCAGTGCATGAAGACAGCGTCGGATGCCGCGAGCGACATGAGCTCGCCATCGACCTGATACGCGCCGAACGTCGCGACCCGGTGCGCCTTCTCCTCTTCCTTGCCCATCGACACCCACGTGTCGGTCACTACCACGTCGGCCCCCGCGACGGCCTCCGCGGCATCCGTGTACAGCGTCACCGATCCGCCCGTGCGCTCGGCGATGCGGTCGGCGTCTGCGACCACGGATGCCGCGGGCGCGAACTCCTCGGGCGAGGCGACGCGCACGTGCATGCCGGCGGTCACACCGGCGAGCACGTACGACTGGGCCATGTTCGAGGCGCCGTCGCCGAGGAAGGTGACGGTGAGGCCGGCCAGGTCGCCCTTGTGCTCGCGGATCGTGAGGAGGTCGGCGAGAAGCTGGCACGGATGGAAGTCGTCGGAGAGGGCGTTGATCACGGGCACCGTGGTGTCGGCCGCCATCTGCTCGAGGCCGCCCTGAGCGTACGTGCGCCAGACGATCGCCGACACCATGCGCTCGAGCACTCGCGCGGTGTCGGACGGCGTCTCCTTGCCGCCGAGCTGGCTGTTCGCCGTCGAGATGATGAGCGGCGATCCGCCGAGGTCGGCGATGCCGACCGCGAACGACACCCGCGTGCGGGTCGACGACTTGTCGAAGATCACGGCGACGGTCTGCGGACCGGCGAGCGGCGTCTCCGCCCACCGGTCCTGCTTCAGACGTCGCGCGAGATCGAGGATCTCGGCCTGCTCGGCCGGGGTGATGTCGTCGTCGCGGAGGAAGTGGCGGGTCATGCGGTTCCGTTCGGTGGGGTGTCGGAGGTCACGGTGCCGACGCAACCGCGTCGAGCGCGCGGGAGAAGCGGTCGGCGAACTCGTCGACGTCTGCGGCATCGATGATGAGGGGTGGCGCAATGCGGATGGTGGAGTCGTTCGCGGCGTTCACGATGAGACCGGCACGCATCGCCTCGGCCACCACCGCGCCTGCGACCGGCTCGCTGAGGGCGATGCCGATCAACAGGCCCTGACCCCGCACACCCGCGACGAGGGGTGAAGTGAGTTCGTTGACGCGGGTGCGGATCTGTGCGCCACGCGCGGCCGCGTTCTCGACGAGGCCGGCGGCTTCGATCTCGCCGAGCACGGCATTCGCGACGGCGGTCGCGAGCGGATTCCCCCCGAAGGTCGAGCCGTGCTGGCCCTTGGTGTAGAGCGACGAGGCGGGCCCGAAGGTGACGAGGGCGCCGATGGGGAATCCGCCGCCGATGCCCTTGGCGATGGTGATCGCGTCGGGCGTGATGCCGGCGTGCTGGAACGCGAACCATTCACCGGTGCGGCCGGCGCCGGTCTGGATCTCATCGATGATGAGGAGCGCCCCGTGGCGGTGGGTGAGCGCCCGCGCGGCGATGAGGAACCCCTCCGGCAGCTCGAGCACGCCGGCTTCGCCCTGGACGGGTTCGACGATGAGTGCGGCGACCGCGTCGTCGACGGATGCCTCGAGCGCCTCGATCGTGGCGTGGATGTGCTCGACACCTCCGGCCAACGGCTCGAACGCCTCGCGCATGTGCGGCTTTCCGGTGAGGGCGAGCGCACCCATGGTGCGGCCGTGGAATGCGTCGACGAGGGCCAGCACGCGAGTGCGCGCGCCGCCCGAATTGTTCAGCCGGGCGAGCTTGAACGCCGCCTCGTTCGCCTCTGCGCCCGAGTTGCCGAACCAGACGCGGCCGCTCTCGCCGGCGCCCGCGAGCCGAGTGATCCGTTCGGCCAGCTCGAGCGTCGGCTCGGTGGTGAAGTAGTTCGAGACGTGCGCGAGGCGCGCGGACTGCGTCGAGACCGCCTCGACGAACACCGGATGTGCGTGCCCGAGCGAGTTCACCGCGATGCCGGCGAGGAAGTCGAGGTACTCATTGCCCTCGTCGTCCCACACCCGGGCCCCGAGGCCGCGCTCGAGCTTCGCGAGCGGCGTTCCCAGCGACCGCATCATGCTGCGGTCGAATCGTGCGTGCCATCCGTCGACGCCGTTCATGCCGGCACCACCTCCGTGCCGATGCCCGACCGGGTGAAGACCTCGAGGAGGATGGAATGCGGGATACGGCCGTCGATGATGGCGGCCTTCGCGACCCCGCCCTCGACGGCTTCGAGGCACGCGGTCATCTTGGGAATCATGCCCGATTCGAGGCGAGGGAGCAGGGCGATGAGCTCGGGCACGTCGATGACCGAGACGAGCGAGTCGCGGTTCGGCCAGTCGCGGTACAGCCCGGCGACGTCGGTGAGGATCACGAGCTTCGCGGCGCCCAGGGCGATGGCGAGGGATGCCGCAGCGGAGTCGGCGTTCACATTGAGCGACTGCCCCGGCGCATCGCCATCGGGGGCGATCGACGAGACGACGGGGATGCGCTCGGCGGCGAGTTCGGCGCGCACGGCGGCCGGATCGACGGCCACGACATCGCCGACGAGACCGAGATCGACCTCGACACCGTCGATGACCGCGCCGCGGCGGCGGCCGGTGAAGAGTCCGGCGTCTTCACCCGACAGGCCCGACGCGATCGGTCCGTGTTCGTTGATGAGCGACACGAGCTCGCGGTTCACCTGACCCGAAAGCACCATGCGCACGACGTCCATGGTCTCGGGGGTCGTCACCCGGTAGCCGCCGCGGAACTCGCTCTCGATGCCGAGCCGCGCGAGCATCGCCGAGATCTGCGGCCCGCCGCCGTGCACCACGACCGGCTTGATGCCCGCGTACCGCAGGTAGACCATGTCCTCGGCGAACGCGCGCTGCAACTCGGGGCTCACCATCGCGTTGCCGCCGAACTTCACCACGATCGTCTCGCCGCGGAAGCGCTTCAGCCACGGCAGCGAGTCGATGAGCACCTGGGCCTTCGCGGAGGCCGTCTCGGTGTCGTCTTCAACGGCAGCCGTCTCGATCTCGTCGGTCATGCTCAACTCGCGTACGCGCTGTTCTCATGCACGTAGTCGTGCGTGAGGTCATTGGTCAGGATGGTGGCGGATGCCTCGCCCGCGTGCAACTCGATGCGCACGTGGGTCGCCCGGGGGGTGAGGTCGACGAGCTCGCGAGCCGCATCGGGTCGCCCGGCGTGGCAGACGCGCACGCCGTTCATCGAGACGTCGACGAGGTACGGATCGAACGGCGCCTTCGTCGTGCCGATGGCGGCGAGCACGCGGCCCCAGTTGGGGTCGTTGCCGAAGATGGCGGCTTTGAACAGGTTGTTGCGGGCGACCGAGCGGCCGACTTCGACCGCGTCGTCTTCGGTGACCGCGCCGACCACCTCGATGGCGATGTCGTGGCTCGCACCCTCGGCGTCGCCCTGCAGTTGCAGCGCGAGCGAACGACAGGCGTCGGTGACCGCGTCGGCGAACGCCGTGGCGTCGGGCACGATCCCCGACGCGCCGGAGGCCATCAGGGTGACCTGGTCGTTCGTCGACATGCACCCGTCGGAGTCGAGTCGATCGAAGGTGACGCGTGTGGCGGCGCGGAGCGCCTCGTCGAGCGCCTCGGCGGCCACGTCAGCGTCGGTGGTCAGCACGACGAGCATCGTCGCGAGCCCGGGTGCGAGCATCCCCGCGCCCTTCGCCATGCCGCCGACCCGCCAGCCCTCGCCCTCGACCACCACGGTCTTGGGTCGGGTGTCGGTGGTCATGATCGCGCGCGCGGCGTCGTCGCCCCCGTCGCGGGAGACCCGGGCGGCGGCCGAGAGCACGCCCTCCTCGACGACCTCGCCGTCGAGTTGGTCGCCGATGAGACCCGTCGAGCAGACGAGCACGTCGCTCGAGGACACGCCGAGCGCAGCAGCGGCGGCCTCGGCGGTGCGATGCGTCACCTGGAACCCCTCGGGCCCCGTGAAGCAGTTGGCTCCTCCGGAGTTCAACACGATGGCGGCGGCCCGGCCGTCGGTGATCGCCTGCTCCGACCAGAGGATCGGGTTCGCCTTGGCGCGATTGGAGGTGAAGACGGCGGCTGCGGCATCCGACGGCCCCCGATTCACGACGAGGGCGAGGTCGAGCGCGCCCGAACGCTTGATGCCCGCGGCGATCCCGGCCGCCTCGAAGCCGGCAGGGGCGGTGACCGTCACGGTGCGACCCCGTTCACGGGGAGTCCGGTCGACTCGGCGAGACCGAGGGCGATGTTCGCCGACTGGATGGCGGCGCCGGCAGTTCCCTTCACGAGGTTGTCGACGGCGGTGACCACGACCACCCGACCGACGGCCTCATCGACTGCGACGCCCATGAGCGCCGTGTTCGCGCCGAGCACGTCGGCCGTGCGCGGGAACTGGCCGGGTGGGAGCAACTGCACGAAGCGTTCGCCCGCGTACGCGTCTTCCCAGGCGGCACGCACGGCCGCGGCATCCGTGCCTGGAACGATGCGCGCCGTCGATGTCGCGAGAATGCCGCGGGACATCGGCACGATGACCGGGGTGAACGAGATGGTCGGCTCCGCCGCACCCGCCCAGCGGAGCGCCTGGGCGATCTCGGGGATGTGCCGGTGCACACCGCCCACCGAGTACGGATTCGCCGAACCCAGGAGCTCACTGCCGAGCAGGTGCGCCTTCAGGCTCTTGCCCGCGCCCGACGGTCCGACGGCGAGCACCGAGACGAGGTCGCGGCTCTCGATGACGCCCGCGCGGATGCCGGGGGCGAGCGAGAGGGCGACCGTCGACGCGTTGCAACCGGGCGCCGCGATGCGACGCGCACCGGTGAGGCGGTCGCGCTGCGTTCCCGACAGGCGCGGCAGCTCGGGCACGCCGTAGTTCCATGCCCCGTGGTGGTCGCCGCCATAGAACGCCGCCCAGTCGGCCTCCCGCTCGAGCCGGTGATCGGCGCCGCAGTCGATGACGAGGGTGTCGGGGTGGAGCTCGGTCGCAATGGCACCGGATGCCCCGTGCGGGAGTGCGAGGAACACGATGTCGTGACCGGCGAGCGTCGCCGCCGTCGACTCTTGCAGGGTGAGGTGGGTGTAGGTGCGCAGGTGCGGCTGCACGGCCACGAGCGGCTGGCCCGCATTCGCGTGCGCCGTGACGGTGCGTACCGTGAAGTCGGGATGGTCGGCGAGGAGGCGCAGGATCTCTCCCCCGGCATAGCCGGACGCCCCGGAAACGGCGACGGAGTACGTCCTGGATCCACCTTAGAGTCTGTGCGGTCGTGGCGAAGTTCGGGCGACGCCCCGCGACAGGCCCGTCTAGGCCGCTGCGGGGGTCGCCGAGATTCGGCGAGCACCACGACGCCGGTTGCCGAGCTCGACGACACGCGCGACGCGTGCGGAGGCGGCGAACCGGGCGGCGGACATGGATCGACCATATCGGCGCCACCGACGATCTCGCAAACCGGCGCCGCCATCGCGCCATCTCTCACCCTCGGTCGGCTTCGTGCCGCGCGAGCAACGCACCCTGCACCCGGGACGCCAGCCCGAGCTTGCCGAGCACGCGCGAGACGTGCGTCTTGGCCGTCGCCTCGGAGATCACCAGCCGATCGGCGAGCTCGGCGTTGGAGAGGCCGAGCCCGAGGCAGTCGAGCACCTCCCGCTCCCGATCGGTGAGATCGGCGAGCCGAGCGGATGCCGCGGGGTACGGGCTCGCGGACACCGGCCGCGAATCGAGCGCCCGCAAGCGATCGATGACCGTGCGGGTGACCTCGGGTGCGAGCACGGCATCGCCCGCCGCCACCCGCCGGATCGCCTCGACGAGCTCGTCGGCCGACGCCGTCTTCAGCAGGAACCCGGCGGCCCCGGCGGCGAGTGCGGCCGTGACGATCTCGTCGACGCCGAACGTCGTGAGCACCAGCACACGCGGGCCGTCGTGGCGTTGCGCGAGGCGGCGAGTGGCCTCGACCCCGTCGAGCACAGGCATCTGCACGTCCATGAGCACGACGTCGACGGGCATTTCGCCGATGAGCCGGAGCGCCTCGCGCCCATCGCCGGCCTCTCCGACGATGGCGAAGTCGTCAGTGCCTTCGAGCAGCATGGCGAGCCCTGCGCGCACCGCCTGGTGATCGTCGACGATCAGCACCCGGATCACGGTGCCGCTCCCGTCGGGGCTTCTGCATGCCGGCCGAGGATCGGCAGCTGCGCCTCGAGCACCCACTCGGCATCGTCGGTGTCGTCGTCATCGTCGATGCGGGTCTGCGCGTACCCGCCGAGGATGCGCGCCCGTTCGGCGATACCGATGAGGCCGTGTCCGGCGCTCATCCGGTCGGGCAGTGCGACACCGTCGCCGGCCCGGTTTCGGACCTTGATCAGGATGCCGCGATCGTCACGACCGATCCGCAGATCGACCGACTGTCCGGGAGCGTGCTTCACGGCGTTCGAGAGCGCCTCCTGCACGATGCGGAAGGCCGCGACCGACACGGTGGGCGGCAGCTCCGACACCGTGCCGACGTCGACGCGGGCGCGCACGTCCGCGCCCGCGTCTCGGTGTGCGTCGATGAGCGCGTCGAGGTCTGCCAGCGCTGGCGGCGCCGAGAGTGCGTCACCGTCTCCGCGGAGCACGTCGATCATCGACCGCATCTCGCCGAGGGCGGCGACGCTCGACGCGCGGATCGACTCGAGTCCCCGCGTCGTCCCCGATCGCTCGGCGCGTGCCGTGCGCAGCGCTGCCTCGGCCTGCATGGCGATGCCGACCACGTGTCCCGCGAGTGCATCGTGCAGGTCGCGTCCGATCGCCATGCGCTCGGAGGCCAGAGCGGTCTGCCGCTCGGATGCCGCAGCACGACGCACGGCGTCGACCCGCGCACGCTCCGCCACGGCCTCCTGCTGCGGAACGCGCACCGCGCGGCCCCACCAGAGCGAGAGCACCACGGTGACGGGGATCCAGAGGAAGCGGATGACGAACTCGGTCGGCCCCGCGGACATCGCGAGACTCAGCACGCCCGCAACGGCGACCGCACCCGCCACGTATTGCGCGACGTCCACGGCCCGCGATGGACTCCGCACCGCGACGAGATAGAGCAGGTCGGCGATGATGAGGATCGCGCCGAGCGGTGCGGCGCCGGTGAGCATGGCGAAGACTGCGATGGCGGCACCTGCGACGAGCATCGCCCCGGCCGGCCATCGGTCGCGGAACATGTGCACGACGCCGAGCAGTACGATCAGCGCGAGGTCGGCCCACCACGTGACGAGGCGCGGCTGATCGACCCAGTACACCCCCGCGCCCGCAGAGGCCAACACGGTCCCGAGGACGACGAATCCGAGCGTCCCGAGGAGTCGGGCGTGACGCCGCGTTTCCCGGCGGAGGTGGTCGAGCAGAGCCATTGCTCCATGCAAGCAGGTCGGCGCGTGGCCCGCGACCGACCTCCGGCCCACGCAGCGGCTGAGCGCGTCATCCGAATTGTGTACACACGACTGGGAAGGACACCGCATTCGGCCGATGCCGCGCGCGGTCGGTGAACCGCAGGCTGTTCACCATGGACAGAATGACCGAATTCAACCCGATCCTCTGGGCGATCCTCGCCGTCGAGGTCGCCTTCTGGGTGACCCTCGTGGCCGGACTCACCACCCGATACCTGTTCCGGATGCCGCGGGCCAGCCGGATCATCCTGCTCTGCGTGCCGCTCCTCGACCTCGTGCTCATCGCGCTGACCGCCGTCGACCTCGCGGGCGGCGCGAAACCCGACGCCGTCCACGCACTGGCCGTCGTCTATCTCGGGTTCACGATCGGATTCGGCCATGCGACGATTGCGTGGGCCGACCGGTGGTTCGCCTACCGGTTCGCAGGAGGGCGGCGCCCCGCCAAGCCGCCGAAGTCGGGCCCAGAGTACGTGCGCCGCATGTGGGCGGAGTGGCGCCGCGTCGTCGTGGCCTGGGCCGTCGCGATCACCGGGCTCTTCGGCCTCATGTGGATTACGGGTGTCGGAATACCCACCGCCTGGGAGGCGGTGTGGGCCGACCCGCTGTGGTCGATGGCCGCGCGGCTCACTGCCATCGCCGCGATCTGGTTCGCCGCAGGACCGGTGTATGCCATGCTCTTCCGCTGGGAGGGCGAGCGCGACCGGGCCGGCACGACGCCGCAACGGCGGGAGGCCTAGGCTCGGCCGATCGACCGGATGCGGCAGAAGCTACTCGCGGATCGCGGCGCCCGTGTGCTCGGCCGCGACGGCAGCCCCCGCGAACTTCGCGTCGCTGGCCTCTGCCGCAGTGAGCGTTCGATCGGGTGCCCGGAAGCGCAACGCGAAGGTGAGGCTCTTCGAGCCCTCGGGAACGCCCGGCCCGCGATAGTCGTCGACGAGGTGGAGCTCTTCGAGCAGCGCCCCAGCACCATCGCGCACTGCGGCAGCTACGACTGCGGCGGGCACTCCCGCGTCGACCACCAGCGAGAGGTCTTGCGTCGCAGCCGGATAGGTGCCGATCTGACTCGCCTCGAGGGCCGGGTCGGTGAGTTCGATGACGGCATCGAGGTCGAGTTCGGCGACGGCCACGACGCGGGGCAGGTCGGCCTCTTCAGCGAGCGCGGGCAACAGTTCGCCGGCGAAGCCGACCGTGCGCCCGGCGACGCGGAGCTCGGCCGTGCGGCCCGGGTGCATCGCCTGGTGGGAGCCCTGCACGATCTCGATGTCGGCGCCGACGGCGAGCGCGACCTGCCGCACCGCATCGAGGGCGTCGACGATACCCGAGGGCACGGCGGGCTGTCCGGGCTGCTTCGTGACGAGGTCGCCGACGAGCAGCACGCCCACGTGGCGCGGCTGCAGCGGGATGCCCGCCTGGAGCTCGGCGAGCTCGGCCGCGCTCGGCTTCGCGTCACCGATCGGCAGGGCCTGCGTGCCGTACGTACGGCCGGTGTCGGGAAGGAACACGAGGCCGACCTCGAAGAGCGAGAGGTCGTTCAGGCCGCGTGAGCGGTTGCGCTTCGCGGTTTCGATGAGTCCCGGCAGCAGCGAGCGACGCAACAGTCCGGTGGTCGCGTCGAGCGGGTTCGCGAGGCGTACGGATGCCACCGGCCCACCGTCGACGCTGCCGTACACGGCGTTCTCGGCCTCACTGGCGAACGGGAACGAGAGCACCTCGGTCGACCCCGCAGCAGCCAGCGTGTCGGCGACGCGACGCCGCACCCGCTGGGAGCGCGTGAGGCCGCGACCGGGAGGGGCGACCGGGAGCATGGAGGGGATGCGGTGATACCCCGCCAGCCGCGCCACCTCTTCGGCGAGCTCGGCCTTTCCGGTGAGATCGGGGCGCCACGACGGAGGCACGACCTCGAACCCGGCGTCGGTGCGCGTGATCGCGCCGCCGATCTCGGCGAGGGCGTCGTGCACCTCGTCGCCCGTGTACTCGACGCCGATGAGCTGGGACACGTATCCGTGGGGCAAGTCGATCGCCGCGCGTGTCGGGACCTCGTGGATGAGGGAGCCGTTCTCGTCGGCCGTGCCACCCGCGAGGTCGACCATGAGCTGTGCGACGCGGCCGGCGGCCGCCGCAGCGATCTGGGGGTCGACGCCGCGCTCGTAGCGCTTGGATGCCTCGCTCGGGAGCTTGTGCCGGCGTGCCGTGCGGGCGATCGACACGGGGTCGAAGTTCGCCGCCTCGATGAGCACGTTGCGGGTCGATTCGCCGATCTCGGTCTCGGCGCCGCCCATGACGCCGGCGAGGCCGATGGCTCCGCGGTCGTCGGTGATGAGGAGGTCTTCGGGGTGGAGCTGCCGCTCCTTGCCGTCGAGGGTCACGAGTGTCTCGCCCTGCACCGCCCGGCGCACGACGATGCCGCCCTGCAGCGCATCGAGGTCGTAGCCGTGGATCGGCTGGCCGAGCTCGAGCATCACATAGTTCGTGATATCGACGAGCACCGAGATCGAGCGGATGCCGGCGAGCTTCAACCGTGCGATCATCCACGCCGGTGTCGGGCTCGACGGGTCCACCCCGCGCACGATGCGGGTGGCGAACACCTGGGAACCGACGCGGCCCCTGATGGGCGCGTCATCGCGAATCTCGACCGGGAACGCCGTCGCAGCGGCCGCTTCGGCAGGCTCAGGGAGACCCGGCGCGGTCGACTGCTCGACCGGATCGCGGAAGCGGGCACCGGTCGCGTGCGCGTACTCGCGGGCGACGCCACGGATCGAGAATGCGTAGCCCCGATCGGGCGTGACGTTGATCTCGACTGCGGCGTCGTCGAGGCCGAGCAACGCGATCGCATCAGTGCCGACGGGTGCGTCGATGCCGAGCGTCGACAGGCGCAGGATGCCCTCGTGGTCGTCGCCGAGGCCGAGCTCACGCGCCGACGCGATCATGCCGTCGGACACGTGGCCGTAGGTCGTGCGTGCTGCGATCGGGAACGGACCGGGCAGCACGGCACCCGGCAGCGTCACGACGACCTTGTCGCCGGGGAAGAAGTTGCGGGCACCGCAGACGATGCCGTGCACGGCCTCGCCGCCGTCGGCCGCCGTCTCGCCGTCGGGCGCGACGCGCACCTGGCACCAGCGAATCGTCTTGCCGTTGGACTGCGGCTCCTCGACGAACTCGAGCACCTCACCCACGACGATCGGGCCCTCGAGCTCGAACGTGTGCACGTCCTCCTCTTCGAGACCGACCTCGACGAGGGCGGCATGCACGTCTTCGGGCGTCGTGCCCGGCACGAGTTCGACGTACTCGGCGAGCCAGCTGAGCGGCACTCGCATGTCTTAGACCACCATTCCGAACTGCTGGGAGAAATTGGAGCCCGAGCGGGCCGTGCATTTCGGCATCGGTCAGACCACCATTCCGAACTGCTGGGAGAACCGGATGTCTCCCTCGATCATCTCGCGCATGTCCTGCACGTCGTTGCGAAGCATGAGTCCGCGTTCGATGCCCATGCCGAACGCGAATCCGGTGTAGACCTCAGGGTCGATGCCCGCCGCCTTCAGCACGTTGGGGTGCACCATGCCGCAGCCGCCCCACTCGATCCACCGGGCACCGCCCTTGAAGGTCGGGTGCCAGAAGTCGAGTTCGGCACTCGGTTCGGTGAACGGGAAGAAGCTCGGACGCAGCCGCACCTTCGCCTCATCGCCGAAGATCGACTTCACGAAGTGGTCGAGAGTGCCCTTCAGGTGCGCCATCGTCAGGCCCTTGTCGACGGCGAGCCCCTCGAACTGCATGAAGACCGGCAGGTGCGTCGCATCGAACTCGTCGGTGCGGTACACGCGGCCCGGAGCGAGCACGTAGATCGGCACGTCGCGCTCGAGCATCGAGCGCACCTGCACCGGGCTGGTGTGCGTGCGAAGCACGAGGTGCGCCTCGGGCGGGTCGACGAAGAACGTGTCCTGCATGGCGCGTGCCGGGTGGTCGGCGTCGAAGTTCAGCGCGTCGAAGTTGAACCACTCGCTCTCGACCTCTGGACCCTCGGCGATCTCCCAGCCCATGCCGGTGAACACGTCGCAGACGCGGTCTTGCAAGAGGGTGAGCGGATGCCGCGAGCCGGCGCGGTACCGCGAGGGCAGCGCCGTGACATCCACCGCCTCCGCAGCGAGCTGTGCGGCCGCTTCGGCTTCGAGGATCTCGGCCTCGCGTGCGGCGAACGCCTGGCTCACCCGGCCGCGCGCGCCCCCGACCAGCTTGCCGAGGGTGGCCTTCTGGTCGTTCGGCACGTTGCGGAGCTGTGCATTGAGTTGAGCGAGGGCCGACTTCTCACCCGTGTGCTCGGCACGCACGGACTTCAGCTCGGCGGAGTCGCCGGCCGACGCGATGGCGGCGAGGGCGGCGTCGACGGCCGATTCGACGGCGGGCGCGGTGATTTCGAGGGGCTCGGACACGAAGAACGAGTCTAGCGGTGCGATGCCGATCGTCAGTCGCAGAGCGGTCGACGGCTAACGCGTGCCGCCGCCCATACCGCCCGCCGAACCCTCCGACTGCCGTGCCGCGGCATTCGCCTCCGCGACGAGCACGGCCTGGTTCGGGTCGCCCGGATCGAGCCGCTTGCCCGACGAGCTCGACGACGTGCGCTTCGACAGCCACCTCGCGAACCACGACAGCGTCAGGTTCATCGCGAGGTAGAGCACGAGCGTGACGACGAAGAAGGTGAACAGGTAACGGTTGCCGTAGAAACTCGCGAGGTTGTTCATGGTCACGCGCAGCAGCTCGGTGTACCCCACGATGTAGCCGAGCGACGTGTCCTTCAGCAGCACGACGAGTTGCGCGACGATGATCGGCAGCATCTGCCGGAACGCCTGCGGGAACTCGACGAGCATCTTCGACTGCATGGAGCGCATGCCGAGGCTGAGACCGGCTTCGCGCTGACCTCTGGGCAGCGCCGCGAGGCCGGCTCGGAGCGCCTCGCCGATGAGGGCTCCGTTGTAGAGCGTGAGCGCCCAGACCACGGCCCAGAACGGGTCGGTGGCGAACACGAGCAGGATGAAGAGCATCATCAGCAGCACCGGCATGCCGCGAAGGAACTCGAGCACGATGGTCGTCGGAACCCGCACCCAGGCGATCTGCGAACTGCGAAGCAGCGACAGGATCACGCCGAGGATGATCGCGAAGACTGCCGCGGTGAGTGCGGCGCGGAGCGTGCCGAGGACGCCCTCGAAGAAGATGAAGGACCAGACCTCGGGGTCGGCCAAGACGTCCCACCGGCTCGGGTCGAAGTAGCCGGGAATCGTGATGCCACCGCTCTCGCGCGGCGCGGCCAGCGTGAGCGCGATCCAGCCGAGCCCGACGAGGATCAGCACACCCGCGACGATCGAGGAGATGAGCGACAGGCGCCTGGCCTTGGGCCCCGGCGCATCGAAGAGAACCGACGCATTGCTCATCGCTGCACCACCCATTTGCGCTCGAGTTGGCCGGCGATCACGCCGAGCGGGACGGTGATCACAAGGTAGAGAGTGGCGACACCGAGGAGGATCGCGATGACGGCGTCGCCGTTCGCGTTGGCCAACTCGCGGCCGGCGGCGAAGAGCTCGAACACGAAGAAGCCGCCGGCGACCGACGTGTTCTTGGTGAGTGCGATGAACACGTTGATGAGGGGCGGGATCGTCATGCGGAACGCCTGCGGCATGACGATGAGCCCGACGGTCGGCCCGAAGCCGAGCCCGACGCTGCGCGCCGCCTCGGCCTGGCCGACCGGAACGCCGTTGATGCCCGACCGAAGCGCCTCGGCGACGAACGGCGAGGTGTACACCGAGAGGCCGATCATGGCGGCCACCGAGTACTCGAGCCGCGAACCGAGGTACGGCAGGATGATCGCGCAGAAGAAGAGCACGAGCGTGAGCGGCGTGTTGCGCACCAGCTCGGTATAGACGGTGGCGAACCCTCGCAGCGACGCCACCGGGGAGATGCGCATGGCCGCGATGATCGTGCCGAGCACGAGCGCCGAGACGCCGCTCACGCCGAGCAGCAGCAATGTCATGCTGAAGCCGCGCCAGTACGTCGGCAGGTTCTCGATGACGGCGTCCACACGCCTCCCTTCGGATTTCAGGTCGAATCGGGCAGTGGCCCGGGCGGTTGCGTCGCCCGGGCCACGATCCGATCAGTAGCGGTCGGGAGCGGGCGGCTCGACGAACGGCAGGATGGTGCCGGCCGTGGAGTTCCACGCCTCTTCGTAGCGACCGTCTTCGTACGACGCCTCGAGCACGTCGTTGATCCAGTTGCGGAACTCGGTGTCGTCCTTCGCGAGGCCGATGCCGTAGGGCTCCTCGGTGAAGGGCTCGCCGACGACCTTGAACTCGCCCTCGTTCTGGGCGGCAAGGCCCGCGAGGATCACGTTGTCGGTCGACACCGCGACGACCTGGCCGCTGCGAAGCGGCTCGAGGCAGTTGGTGTAGGTGTCG
>DASSBT010000124.1:0-3211 GCA_035698465.1 Agromyces sp.
ACGACCGTGTGCTCGAGCAGTACTACGACGGCATGAAGGCCTACGTCGACCTCGAGTTCGATCGCTCGAACAACGGGCTCGTGCGCGAGAACAGGCTCGCCGACTGGGTGAGCCCCGAGGCGAGCCCGGCCGGCGGCAACGCCCCGGAGGACGCGCGTGTGAGCGGCACCGCCTACCTCTACACGATGCTCACCTCGATGGAGAAGACGGCGAACCTTCTGGGGCAACCGGGCGACGCTGCGCACTTCGCGAGCCGGGCGGTGATCGTGAAGGACGCATTCAACACCCAGTTCCTCGATGCCGACGCCGGGATGTATCGCGGCGCCGGCGACCGTGGCTACCGGCAGACGCACAACGCCCTCGCACTCGCGTTCGAGCTCGCGCCCGATGAGGAGACCGCCGCACGCGTGGCGGCGAGCCTCGCCGCCGATGTCACTGCGAAGGGCGACAAGCTCAACACCGGAGTACTCGGCACGAAGTACCTGCTGCCGATGCTGACGAAGTACGGCTACGAGGATCTCGCCTACCGGGTGGCCGTTCAGACCGAGTATCCGAGCTGGGGCTTCATGATCGAGAACGGTGCCACCACGATGTGGGAGCACTGGGCCCTCGAGGCACGCTCGCGGGGGCACTACTTCCTCGGCACGGTCGACGACTGGTTCTTCCACGACGTCGCCGGCATCCGGAGTTCGGAACTGACGGGGTACCGTGACGTGAGCATCGCCCCGCGAGTGACCGATCAGCTCGAGTGGGCGAAGGCGACGACGCCCACTCCGTTCGGACCGGTCAGCGTCGACTGGAGGAAGCAGGGGGAGCGCCTCTCGCTCGAGACGCACGTTCCGGTCGGGTCGACCGCGACGGTGCGGTTGCCCGCGGCGAACGTCTGGGCTGTGACCGAGGGCGGCGACGCACTCACCGATGCAGACGGGATACGTGCCGTCGAGCAGGTCGGCGACGAGGTCGTCGTGACGATCGGATCTGGCGATTACGCCTTCGACGTCGACCCCGCTTCGGGTTCGGTCGGAGCGATCCTCGATGCGATCGACGCCCTGCACGCGCAGGCCGAGGCCGAGCGGGATGCTGGTCACCTCGATGCCGGGCAGTTCGCCGAACTGGCCGACCTCATCGGGGCGACGCGCGACCGTGCGGAGTCCGCCTACCAATCCGCGGGCGACGGAAAGCCGGAGCAGACCGCGAAGGGCCTTGGCGGCGTGCTCGAAGCGCTCGTGGCCGTCGATGAGTGGATCGCCGCGCTCGCCGAGGCGCCTCCGGCACTCGGAGAACGCGCCGACACGGTGCGCTCGGTGACCAGCGCGACCCTCACGGAGGTGCTCGGCATCTCGGTCGCCGCCGTGAGCGATGCCGCGGGCTACAAGCCGGGTGCGCCGATCACGATCACCGGCTCGGCCGAAAACGGCTCGGTCGCCGCGATCGAGGCAGTCACCGCGCAGGTGACCGGCCCTGCGGAGGCGTGGGCGACGAAGCCGGGCCCGACGGAGTTCGCCGAACGGCTGAAGGTCGACGAGACCGGTTCGGTCGAACTCGCGCTTCAGGTGCCCGCCGATCAGGTGCCGGGTTCGGTGCCCGCTGCCGTCAGTTTCGGGTACACCTTCGAGGGGCAGCGCGTCGAGGCATCCGCAGCGCTGTCGATCGTCGTCGACTCGCCGGTCACCATGGCGGTCGAGGCGGTTCCCGCGAGCGTCGCCCCCGGCGGCACCGCGGTGCTTCGCGCGACCGTCGTCAATGCTGGAGCGCAGCCGGCTGTGGGCCGCATCGAGGCGACCGTTCCCGACGGCTGGGTCACGCCACTGCCGGGCGAGACGGTGATCGTGGCCGCGGGCGAATCGGTGCAGCTCGACGTGCCGGTGTTCGTGCCGCTTGGCACCGAGCAGACGCCGAAGGGCGTCGAGCTCTCGGCGGTGTTCGCCCACGACGGGGTGACGTTCGCGCAGGCCTCAACCGCGCTCACCGTCGAGCTCGCGCCGGTCACGAGCCCGCCGGCCGGCTACGACCACGTCGACCTCGGCGATTCGGCGTCGGAGTCGGCGCACGGGCTCACCGCGTCGGCCTCGTCTGGCACGAACACCGAGGCGGGGCTCACCCGTCGCTACGCGGGTCACCTGACCGACTTCTCGTACTTCGAGTTCGACGTGGCGGTCGTCGATGGCGAGCCGTTCGTGCTTCGCGTGACCGAGACGTACGACCGGCCGCAGACGAAGAAGTACAAGGTCTACATCGACGGCATCGAGGTCGCCGAACGACTCTTCAGCCACACCGAGGGGGTCGGAACGGAGACATATGAACTCGTGATCGACGCCGAATACGCGAGCGAGGGACCGGTGCGAGTGAAGTTCGAGAACCTCGACGATCACGGCTACTACGATCCGTCGATCGCCGACGTCTGGACCCTCCCGGTCGCGGCCGACGTCACGGCGCCGCAGGTGACGGCGACGTTCGATCCGGCGGCGCCCGACCGCTCGACCGGCTGGTACCGCACGTCGCCGGTGACCGCGGTCATCGAGGCGCGCGATGACCGTTCGGGCGAGCTCGTCACCGAGGCGGCTTTCGGCGACGACGGCTTCGCCGAGGTGGAGAGTCCGCTCTCCATCGACGCGGAGGGGGCGACCGTCCTTCGATACCGGTCGACGGATGCGTCGGGCAACCGCACCGACGAGCGAACGTCGACCGTGAAGATCGACACCGTCGCACCGGTGACCGATGCGGTCTTCGGCGAGGGCTTCGACGGCGACAGCGCCACCGGGTCGGGCACGATCGAGCTCACGGCCGACGATGCCACCTCCGGCGTCGCGTCGACGACGTTCCGGGTCGGCGACGGGGCGTGGCAGACGGGCGATTCCGTCGTGCTCGATCGTGGCGGCGAGTTCACGGTGGAGTACGCCTCGACCGATGCCGCCGGCAACGTCGAGACGGTGAAGTCGATCTCGGGCACCATCGTGATTCCCGACACCACTGCGCCCACGGTCGCCCATGAGGTGACAGCCCCCGGAGAGAGCGGCTGGCTGCGCGCCGACTCGACCGTGCAGCTCACGGCCGTCGACGAGCAGAGCGGAGTCGACCTGGTCGAGTTCCGCCTGGGGGAGGGCGACTGGCAGCGGTACACCGAGCCGATCCGCCCGCCCGAG
Organism: Agromyces sp.; assembly: GCA_035698465.1. GTDB lineage: Bacteria > Actinomycetota > Actinomycetes > Actinomycetales > Microbacteriaceae > Agromyces. The sequence goes on from DASSBT010000124.1 coordinate 3,144, forward strand.
GGCGTGACGGCGCTCGAATACCGGGCGAGCGATGTCGCCGGCAATGTCAGCCTCAGCGAACACCTGGA
>DASSBT010000125.1:0-4089 GCA_035698465.1 Agromyces sp.
GAGCGACAACCTCATCGGCATCACGAAGGTCGGCGAGAAGACGGCCGTCAAGTGGCTCGGCCTCTACGGCGACCTCGACGGCATCATCGAGCACGCCGACGAGATCAAGGGCGTGGTCGGGCAGTACCTGCGCGACCAGAAGGAGAACGCGATCCGCAACCGGCGGCTCAACAAGCTGGTCACCGATGTCGAGCTCGACGTCGCGATCGACGAGCTCGTCGCGCAGCCCCTCGACCTCGAGGCCATCCGTCCGCTCTTCGAGCGGCTCGAGTTCCGCACCCTGATGGAACGACTCACGAAGCTCGCGGCGGGTGAGGGCAACGGCGGCGCTGCCGCAGCGCCCACTGCCGAGGTGCCCGCCGTGGCCGATGCCGAGGCGGCCCCCGCACCCGTCGCACCCACCCCGCTCCGGCTCCTCGGCGAGGAGCTCGCCGCATGGCTCGAGCGCGCGGTGGTCGCCGAGCCCGCCGGACTCGGGCTCAGCGTCGAGATCGTCGACGGCCGGGTGATCGGCGCGGGCATCGCGACGAGCGACGAGACGATGCACCTGCCCTGGCAGGCCGGCACTGCAGAGGCCGCGCCCTTCGAGCGGTGGCTGGCCGGCGAGTCGCCGAAGATCATGACCGACGCGAAGTCGCAGCTCAAGGCGCTGTCACGTTCGGGTCTGGCGTTCGACGGCCTGGTCGTCGACCCCCTGATCGCCGGATGGCTCGTGCGCCCCGCGTTGTCGGAGAAGAGCTTGGCCGACCTCGTGACGTTCCACCTCGGCGAGACGGTGCCTCAGGGCGACCCGTCGCAGCTCGTCCCAGAAGAGGGCACCGACGCCGGAGCACCCGAGTACGCGTGGTACTCCCTGCGATTGGCGCCGGTCATCCTGCGTGCGCTCTCCGAGAACTCCCGCCGCCTACTCGCCGAGATCGAGATGCCGCTCGTGTCCGTGCTCGCGGCGATGGAGATGCGCGGCGTCACCGTCGATCACGCCGAGCTCGCATCGCTCTCCTCCGAGCTCGGTGAACGTGCGGCCGCCCTCGCGGCATCCGCCTACGCCGAGATCGGGCGCGAGGTCAACCTCGGCTCGCCCAAGCAATTGCAGGAGGTGCTCTTCGACCAGCTCGGCATGCCGAAGACGCGCGCGACCAAGACCGGCTACACGACCGATGCGAGCGCACTCGCCGACCTCCAGGAGTCGAACCCGCACCCGTTCCTCGGCTTCCTGCTCGAGCATCGGGATGTCACGAAGCTCCGTCAGATCGTCGAATCGCTCGACAAGTCGATCGGGCCTGACGGGCGCATCCACACGACGTACGGGCAGATCGGCGCCGCCACGGGCCGCATGTCGTCGAACGACCCGAACCTGCAGAACATCCCCATCCGCACCGGCGACGGACGACGCATCCGCGAGGCCTTCCGGCACGGCCCCGAGTACACCGAACTCCTCACGGCCGACTACTCGCAGATCGAGATGCGCATCATGGCGCACCTCTCGGGCGATCCTGGGCTGATCGAGGCGTTCAACGCCGGCGAAGACCTGCACCGGTTCGTCGGTGCGCGAGTGTTCGGGGTCGACCCGGCTGACGTCACGCCCCTCATGCGCACGAAGGTGAAGGCGATGTCGTACGGACTGGCGTACGGGCTCAGCGCATTCGGACTCTCGAAGCAGCTCCGAATCGAACGCGCAGAGGCGACGCAGTTGATGAAGGAGTACTTCGAGCGGTTCGGCGCCGTGCGCACCTACCTGCGCGGCGTGGTGGAACAGGCGAAGGTCGACGGCTACACCGAGACGATCTTCGGTCGCAGGCGCCCGTTCCCCGACCTCGCGAGCCCGAACCGCATCCATCGCGAGAACGCCGAGCGCGCCGCCCTCAACTCGCCGATCCAGGGCTCCGCCGCCGACATCATCAAGATCGCGATGTCACGCGTCGAGGCCGACATCACGGCGAAGGGTCTCAGCAGCCGCATGCTGATGCAGGTGCACGACGAGCTCGTCTTCGAGGTTGCGCCCGGCGAATCCGACGTGCTCGAGCAGGTCGTCCGCGATCGGATGTCGCACGCGGCCGAGCTGCTCGTTCCGCTCGACGTGCAGGTCGGCCGGGGCGCGAATTGGGATGATGCGGCGCACTGATCCGGCGTACATGCGCGTCGCGGCATCCGCAGCGGGCGGAGGCACTGCGTGCTCGACGCCGTGCCGGGGGTGTGCCATAGGGTCGATGCATGACTTCGAGTGAGCGCACACCGACCGACGTCGACCGCATCGCGGAGGAATGGGTCGACACCGCAGTCGAGCTGAATCCGGTGCTCGGCACGTACATCGGCCGTAAAGACGCCGATGCGGCATTCGGCGACTACTCACCCGAGGGGCTCGAGCGATCGGCTGAGGCGCTCCGCCGCACGATCGCGCAACTCGACGCGGCGAGCGCGGCCGACGAGGTCGACGTCGTGACGGTCGCCGACCTGCGCAGTGAGCTCGCACTCGACCTCGAGGCGCACGAGCTCGGCCTGCCCCTGCGCGACCTCAATGTCATTGCGAGCCCTGCACAAGAGCTTCGCGAGGTCTTCGACCTCATGTCGACCGAGGATGCCGATGACTGGCAGACGATCTCGACGCGTCTCGCCGCGCTGCCCGCCGCACTCGACGGCTACATCGAGACGCTCCGTCTCGGCATCGCCCGTGGCGTCGTGCCGGCGAAGCGCCAGGTGCGAGAAGTGGCCACTCAGGCCCACAAGCTCGAACGCAGCGACGGCTTCTTCGCCGAGTTCGTCGAGTCGGCGCCGTCCGCGCTGCCGGCAACGCTCCGCACCGACCTCGCCGGCCGTGCGGCCTACGCCGGAGCCGCGTACACACGACTCGCGTCGTTCCTCGAACACGAATTGCTGCCCGTCGCGGGCGAAGCCGACGCCGTCGGGCGCGACATCTACGCACTGCAGTCGCGGCGATTCCTCGGCGCCACCATCGACCTCGACGAGACGTACGAGTGGGGCATCGACGAGCTCGCGCGGATGGTCGCCGAGCAGGAATCGATCGCGAACGAGATCCTCGGAGGTGTGCCGTCGACGGGGTCGGGGAACGTCGTCGCGGACGCGATCGCGTTCCTCGACGGTGATGCGTCGCGCAAGCTGCACGGCACCGACGCGCTGCAACGGTGGATGCAGGAGATCAGCGACCGGGCCGTATCCGAGCTCGCGGGCACGCAGTTCGACATCTCATCCGAAATCCGCACGCTCGAGTGCATGATCGCACCGACGCAAGAGGGCGGCATCTACTACACCGGACCGAGCGACGACTTCACCCGCCCCGGGCGCATGTGGTGGTCGGTGCCCGAGGGGGTCACCGAGTTCGACACGTGGCGCGAACTCACCACGGTGTACCACGAGGGTGTGCCGGGCCATCACCTGCAGATCGGGCAGGCAGTCGTCAATCGCGGCAAGCTCAACACGTGGCGCCGCCAACTCGCAGGCACGTCTGGACACGCCGAGGGCTGGGCGCTGTATGCCGAGCGGCTCATGCAGAGCCTCGGCTACCTCGACGACCCCGCCGACCGGCTCGGCATGCTCGACGGACAGCGCATGCGCGCCGCACGCGTCGTGCTCGACATCGGAGTACACCTCGGCAAGCAGCGGCCAGACCGCCAGGGGCCGTGGAGTGGCGAGTACGCCTTCGAGTTCCTCGGTCGCAACGTGAACATGAACGAGGGCTTCGTGCGTTTCGAGGTCAACCGCTACCTCGGCTGGCCCGGACAGGCGCCGTCGTACAAGGTGGGGCAGCGCATCTGGGAGCAATTGCGTGACGAACTGCAGCGTCGCGAAGGTTCGGCATTCGACATCCGCGAGTTCCACCGGCGGGCACTCGACCTCGGCGGAGTCGGACTCGACACCCTGCGCACGACGCTTCTCGGGTGAGCAGGAGGCGACCTTCTGGTCGCGCGAGAGGTGCGGTTGCCCGAGCGATCAAGACTCCGTTAGGATGGAGCGTCACTCGTGTGACATCCCTGTCCGCATGCCCGTCGCGGAACTACACACACGCTCTACCTCGCGACGGGCTCGATTTTGTCCTTTACGGAGCAATTACTACATGACAACCGCAACGACCAA
>DASSBT010000126.1:0-5266 GCA_035698465.1 Agromyces sp.
CCGGCCGACACGATCGCGCCGGGCGAGTCGGTCAGCTGGAGGGCCGCGTGGTCGCTCGACGACCCGAGCTCGCTCACGCTGCAGGCGTCGCCGGGGTTCATGTATCCGAACGCGACCTTCACGAACGCGCCGTAGCCGCGCTGCTCCGCTGACGAGAAGCAGGGGACATCACGTCGTTCCTTCTGTGTGGAGGTGGGTGGTGTCTGGTTCGGGGTGAGTGGCGCGCAGCACGACGTTGCCCCGCTTGCGCCCGGTGTCGACGTAGCGGTGCGCCTCGACGATGTCGGCCAGGTCGAAAAACCGGTCGATGACGGCCTGGTAATGACCGGAGTCCGCGAGGCTGACGAGGTGCGCGAGGTCGTCCGCGCCGGGCTTGCCGACGTTCCAGGTGACGAGCTTTCCCGAGCGGCGGCTCTGCCCGCGGCTGCGCAGCATCGACCACAGGTCGCTGATGACGAGCAGGAGCGCCCCGCCGGGGTTGATGGATGCTTCGACCCGCCCGAAGGGGGCGTTGCCGACGCAGTCGACGATCACGTCGTATGTGGCGCCGCCTGCGGTGAAGTCCTGTCGGGTGTAGTCGATGACCCGGTCGGCGCCGAGGGAGGTGACCAGTGAGGCGTTGCCGCCGCTCGTGACGGCGGTGACGTCGGCGCCGAGCTGCTTCGCAAGCTGGATCGCGGAGGTGCCGACCGCGCCGGCTGCTCCGTTGACGAGCACCGAGGTGCCCGGCCCGATCGCGACCTTCTTGAGGAAGCACTGTGCGGTGATGCCGCCGAACACCAGCGTCACCGCCTCCTCGAGGGTCATGGTGGCGGGAGCCCGGGTGATCGGGCCGTCGGCGGGCAGGCACACGTACTCGGCGTGACCGCCGAACGCTCCGCCCGTGCTTGCGATGACCCGGTCGCCGGGGGCGAAGACAGTGACGCCAGAGCCGACGGCCTCGATGACGCCCGCGGCATCCGTACCCAGAATGGGGCGGCTGGGCCGGAACACGCCGAGCCCGACGGCGGCGAGCATCCCGAGGCCGGCCGGGATATCCCGAGCGCGGGCCCGATGGTCGCCGACGCTCACCGTGCTCGCGTGCACCCGGATGAGCACTTCGCCGGGCTTCGGCGAGGGGATGGCGCGTTGTTCGAGGCGCACGACCTCCGGTGCGCCGAATCGACGGTAGACGGCCGCGGTCATGGTGCGGTTCGTTGCGAGGTTCGTTGTCATGTCTCGATGCTCGCCGTCTCGGGGATGCGCGTCATCGGCCGGAGGTCCGGATCCGGTCGGCCGAAAGTACGGCTCCGAGTCCGTGCTGGCGGCCGATGTCTGCGGCGCTCGATCAGGCGAGCATCGAGACATGTCGCAACAGATGAAGGCCACCCGCCCGATTGTCGAGCAGAAGAAACAGCGGCAGCGACCGAAGAGCGGATGGCTCGCGATCACCGGCCTCCTGCTGCTCAGCGCACTCCCCGTGCTCGGCGGTGTGCTTCGCCTGACGGACGTGAGCGCCGAGCCCGAAGGCACACTGTTCCTGGCCTCATCGGTGGCGATGGTTGCGCACATCGTGGCGATGAGCGTGTACTGCCTTCTCGGCGCATTCCAGTTCTCTCCGGCGCTGCGAATTCGGCGCGGTTGGCACCGTACCGCCGGCCGGGCACTGATCCCCGCCGGATTCATCGCGGCACTGTCCGCCGTCTGGCTCGCGGTCTTCTTCGGCGGCCCCCCTGATGAGCTCGCACTCGCCATGGTCCGTCTCGTCTTCGCCGTGCCGATGACGATGTTTCTTGCGCTGGGAGTGATCGCGATCACGCGTCGCGACTTCGCTGCGCACGGAGCATGGATGACGCGCGCCTACGCGATCGCCGTCTCCGGCGGGACCCAAGCGCTCGTCTTCGCGCTGTGGACGATCCCCCTCGGTGAGGTCGACGCGTTCGGCGAGACATGGCTCGTTGCCGCGGGCCTCGTGATCAACAGTGTCGTGGCGGAGCTGCTCATCCGGCGACGGTCCGGCCGGCGGAGGCGCGGGGTGTCGGGCCGTGGTGCGCTTGTATCATGACGTGGTGACCGGGCTCGTGCGTTCCGCGTGGAGTGCGCCGAGCGCCGTGCCCCCTCCGCCGCGCCGGGTCTGGCGGGATTGGGTTCTCGTGGCCCTCCTCGCCGTGCTGGCGGTGGTCGAGGGCACCCTCAGAACCGACCTGGCTCAGCCACTGCTCGCGGTGATCGCGCTGCTCGCCGTGCTGCCGACCGTGCTGTGGCGCCGCACGAAGCCGCTGGTGATGCTCATCGTCGTGTTGGTTCCGGTCGATCTGCTCCTGCCCGACTCGACCCTCTATACGAGCCTCTTCGTCATGGTGATCGTCTACGCCCTGTACCGCTGGGGGGCAGGTCGCGACCTCGTGATCGGGTCGGCCATCCTCCTCGTGAGCCTCGGCCTCACGTTCGTTCGCGGGGGAGGCCTCGATGACCTCATCGGCGGGTTCGCCCTGCTGCTCACGGTGGCGCTGCTCGGTATCGCGTTTCGCTACCAGGCGGGATCCCGGCAGCGTCGCCTCGACCGCATCCGGATGCTGGAGCGTGAGCACCTTGCCCGTGACCTGCACGACACAGTGGCCCACCATGTCTCGGCCATCGCGATCCGCGCCCAGGCAGGCCTCGCGGTGGCGACGCGAGACCCGCGCGCAGCGCAGGATGCGCTCGGCGTGATCGAGGCGGAGGCAGCCAAGACCCTGAGCGAACTGAGGTCGATGGTGCGAGTGCTGCGGCAGGGCGAGACGGCGGTGCTCGCGCCGAGCCCGCGGCTGGGCGACATCGAGCACCTCGCCGGGACGAGGCCGGGCGGCGCGGCAGTCACCGTGAAGGTCGCTGGCGACGACGGCAGCATCCCGCCGCCCGTGGCTGCCGCGGTGTTCCGTCTCGCGCAGGAGTCGGTGACCAACGCCTTCCGTCACGCGCGGCAGGTTACCCGTGTCGACGTGCTCGTGGAGGCGGACGAGGGCGGGGTGCGGTTGAGCGTGACGAACGACGGAGACGTCGCCGCGTCGCCGACGCCCGGCTTCGGCATCATCGGCATGATGGAGCGTGCCGCCCTGCTCGGCGGCACGTGCCAGGCCGGCCCAGCGCGCGGAGGCGGGTGGGCCGTCACCGCGGTGCTCCCTCGTGTTGGATGGGCACCGTGACCATCCGCGTGCTCATCGCCGACGACCAGGAGCTCGTGCGCACGGGGCTGAGCATGATCCTTGACGCGCAGCCGGACATCGAGGTCGTGGGTCAGGCAGTCGACGGCAACGAAGCGGTCGCCCTCGCCCGCAGCTTGCGACCGGACGTCTGCCTGTTCGACATCCGGATGCCGGGCCTCGACGGCATCGAGGCGACCCGCGTGCTCGCCGGCCCGGGCGTGGACGACCCGATGGCGGTCGTCATCATCACGACCTTCGACCTCGACGAGGACGTCTTCGCGGCGCTGCGGGCGGGCGCGAAGGGCTTTCTGCTCAAGAATGCCGGGTCGGAGCTGCTCGCCCAGGCGATCCGCGCTGCCGCGAGCGGGGATGCCCTGATTGCCCCCAATGTCACGGTGCGGCTGCTCGAGGCTTTCGCCGGAGCGGGGCCCGCCGCACCACCGCCGCGGCCGGTCGAGCCGCTCACCGAGCGCGAAGAGCAGGTGCTCGCGAAGGTCGCGCGAGGCCTGAGCAACGGCGAGATCGCGAGCGAGCTGTACATCACCCTCAGCACGGTGAAGACGCACGTTGCGAGCCTCATGACCAAGCTCGGCGCCCGCAACCGCGTCGAGATCGCCATCTGGGCGCATCAGACGGGGCGGATGCGCGGACGAACCACCGGCGAGGGACACTGACTCTGCCTGCTCCCCACAATCCGCGCCCCGTTCCGTCGCGGAGTGTGTGGACCACACCTCAACCTCGGTAGAGGCCACCGCACACGCACCGATGTACCGCTTCGAGAGCTATCGCCATCGTGACATCCGAAGATTCTGGTTGTCCGGCCTGCGAAACACGGGCATGCACGGTGGACGAGTGAGCGGCTCCGCGATGAGACACCGATGCTTGAAATGCGAGTGCCGCTGTTCTCGTCCGCCCGCCGCGCCTCCAAGCCGCAGGGCGGCTTGCCCCGCGACACGACACTCAAGCCTTCTCAGATCTCGCGACCCTCGACATCGAGTACTGGGACTGGGCTTTGCTCGCCGAACGCGTCTGGCAGCTTCGGGCGAACCTGTCGAGCTATGACGCGGTGTATGTCGCGCTGGCCGAGCGCACCGATGCGCTGCTCGTCACTCGCGATGCCCGACTTGCGCCAGCGCCCGGCATCGGATGTGTGGTGAAGGTGTTCTCATGAAGCGCGGTGAACGTTCTGGTCGGCGGTGATGCGCGGCGCCGGTTCCAAAATCTGATAATCTGATTCCATGCGCACGATGACCGCCACGGATGCGAGCAGGGCGTTCGCGGCCCTTCTCGATGAGGCCGAGCGAGGCGAGACGATCATCATCACGCGCGGCGGCCGACGCATCGCCACCGTCGGCCCAGCCGACTTCAGCAACGGATCCGAAATCGTGGCGCTCCTCGCCGAAGCACCCGTCGACGACGAGTTCGCGAGTGATGTCGCCGCAGCGCGCGAGGCCGTCGAACTCATCGAGACCGCATGGCCCGCCGACTGATCCTCGATACAGGCGTGCTCATCGCGACCGAACGTCAGCGGCGCGCGACATCCGCCGCGATCTCAACCGACGACGACGTGGTCATCGCCGCCGTCACCGTCGCGGAACTCCGAACCGGCATCGAGCTCGCCTCGCCCGAGCATCGTCAACGACGGACCGAGTTCTTGGTGCGGGTGCTCGAGACACTGCCGGTGGAAGCGTACGACGTCGCAACCGCCGAAGCACATGGTCGACTCCTCGCGCATGTGAGCCGCGACGGCAGGAGGCGCGGCGCCCATGACCTGATCATCGCCGCCACCGCCGTCGCGACCAAGCGCGTGGTGCTCACGACCGACCGAGCAGCACGATTCGGCGACCTGCCCGGCGTCGAGTGCATCGTGATCTGAGCGGTATCCCGCACCAGCAGCGCGCGATCAGTCGATGAAGCCGTCGAGGATGCTGCCGATGACGAGACCGCCGAGGATGCCGCCGATCATGTCGCCACCGCCGCCGCGACGCCCGCCGCCCCAGCCCTGGCCACCCCACGGCCCCGGGTCCTGCGGCCGCGACGAGTCGATGTCACGCTGCGCGAGCTGCAGGGCCTCCCCCGCGAGGTAGGCGACTCGTCGGGCC
>DASSBT010000127.1:0-7087 GCA_035698465.1 Agromyces sp.
AGGCACGTCCTTCCGCTGGTCGAGGAGCGACGAAGTCGCGTCTCGAGACCCGGCCAGCGCGAACGCGATCCCATGGCGAATCGCCGGCAGCAGTCCGCGCTCGACACCGCCGGGCTCGGCGAGGAACTCCGCCCCAGCGGCGAGCGACGGGTCATCCCCGACGACGATGACGCGCTCGACCGAGGCGGAAGCCTGCACCGCAGCGATCGTGTCGAGTGCGAACGCCCGCGCGAGTTCCACACGTACGTCGTCGTCGAGCGCCGGCGCGAGGCGCGTCTTGCCGCCGGCCGGCGCCTTGACGGGGATCACGACCGTCCAACGCACCGCGGGTTGAGGAGCGCCCGGCGAAGCCGGCCGCGTCTCGAAACCCGCCTGCACATGCGGGTTTCGAGACGGGTGCTTCGCGCCCTCCTCAACCCGCGGGCTCGTCATGCTCTGAGACGGGTGCTTCGCGCCCTCCTCAACCCCCGGGCTCGTCATGCGCGCAATGCCGGCAGCACGTCGCGGCCGAACACCTCGAGGAACTCGGCCTGGTTGCGGCCGACGTTGTGCAGGTAGATGCGGTCGAATCCGAGGTCGAGGTACCGCTGCAGGTCGGCGCGATGCACGTCGGGGTCTGCCGAGACGATCATGCGGCCCGCGAAGTCCTCGGGGCGCACGGTGCGCGCGAGCTGTTCGAACTCGAAGGGCGAGCGGATGTCGCTACGCGCGAAGCGCATGCCGCCATTGGGCCACTCGACGAGCGCGTTGCGCATCGCCTCCTCGTCGGTGGCGGCCCACGAGAGGTGCACTTGCAGCACCTTCGGCATCGTGTCGGGGTTTCGCCCGGCCTCACGGGCGCCGTCCGCGAAGCGCGCGATGAGCGGTGCGAGCCGGTCGTTCGGTGCGCCCGTCGTGATGAGCCCGTCGACGGTGCGGCCGGCACGGCGGGCCGTCACGGGCCCGGATGCCGCGACGAAGATGTCTGGCGCGGCATCCGGCATCGTCCAGAGCCTCGTCGACTCGAGCTTGAAGTGCTGGCCCGAGTGGCGCACGTCGCGGCCCGCGAGCGAGCCCGCGAAGAGGCGCTTGATCACGTCGACGGCCTCGAACATGCGATTGATGCGCTCGGGCGCCTCGGGCCAGTACGCGCCGACGATGTGCTCGCTGAGCGCCTCGCCCGAACCGATGCCGAGCCAGTGCCGCCCGGGAAAGAGGGAGCCGAGAGTCGCGCTCGCCTGCGCGACGACGGCCGGATGCATGCGGAACGACGGAGTCGTGACACCGGGGCCGAGGTCACCGGACGTGCGCTCGCCGATCGCAGCGAGCACGCTCCACACGAACGACGACTCGCCCTGCGCGGGCACCCACGGCTGGAAGTGATCGGTCGCCATGGTGCCCGTGAAGCCGTGCGATTCGGCGAGCGCGGCGAGCGCCACCGCCTCCGCCGGAGGGAACCGCTCGAGCATGGCGGCATAGCCGATGTGTGCTGGCACGCCTCCATCCTGCCGTGAATCGGCGGAGCCGCGGGTTGAGGAGGCGCGCCAGCGCCGTCTCGAAACCCCCTGGTCACCCGGAGCAGCGGGTATCGAGACGCTCCTGCGGCGCTCCTCAACCCGCGGAGCGCGTCGCTTCTCAACCCGCGGGGTTGAGCGGCCCCTCGGCCTGCGACTCGTCGAAGCCGTCTCGATAGCCCTCGTTGTACGCCTCGTCGGCGCCGACGCGGAACAGGTCGCGCTCGGCGGGGCGGATGATGCTGCGCGCGCCCGGTAGGTCGAGGTCGCCGACGAACCGGCCGAGTCCGCGTACCACCGCGACCGGCACGCCGGACGCCTTGCCCTTCACGAGCTCGGCGGCGCCCGCCAGCTCATCGGCCACGCACGGCATCGTGACGGCGAGCGGCTTGCCCGCGGCATCCGACTGCCCTCGCAGGTCATCGAACACGTGCACGCCCGCCGCCCCGATGGCGATGTCGGTCTGCCCCTCGCGCCACGGGCGCCCGAGGGTGTCGGAGAGGATCACGCCGACTGCATGGCCGGTCAGGGCGCGGATGCCGGTGGCGAGCGCGCGGGCGGACGCATCGGGGTCGACCGGCAGCAGCAGCACGGTGCCGTCGGGTGCGTTGGACGCATCGACGCCGGCCGCAGCACCGATGATGCCCTGCCGATTCTCGACGATGCGCGTCACCCCGCCGGGGTACTCACGTGTCGCGACGACTCGCACGGTCTCGTCGGTGATGGCCTGCTCGCGGTCGTCGGCCTTCACGACGCGCCCCTCGGACTTCGACACGATCTTCGAGGTCACCACGAGGATGTCGCCGTCATCGAGGTCGGCGGCGCCGACGATGAGCGCGGCGAGATCGTCGCCCTTCGAGATCTCGGGTATTCCCTCGACGCCTTCGATGCTGAACTTCACAACCGACCCCCGACTCCCCGCATCGCTCTGCACCGCTGCTCCGGTACAGCACCGATCCTTGCAGCAACAGGCGCAGCACTGCCGGAATTCGGCCATGACGCGCCCGGTGATCAGCTGATGCCGCGGGCCTGCCTCGCTCGGCCGGCATCACGCAAGGGCTTGAGCACCGGGCCCCCTGCATGCCTACGATCGACCATGAACGCGCGCCACGCCGACTCGAACGCCGCCGACTCGAACGCTTCCGACGCGACCGACGCCGCCTCGGACGACTCCGCCTCGGACGACTCCGACGCCCGACCCGCTGCACATCGTGACGCGTCTGTCGGTGACGGGCGCGATGAGACACCGAACGAGCGCAGCGACCGCAACTGGAACGACATCCTCCAGGAACTTCGGGTCGCGCTCAACGGCACTCAGCTCATCGGCGGCTTCCTGCTCGCCGTGGCGTTCCAGCCGCGATTCGAGGACCTCGACGCGTACCAGCTCACCCTCTACCTCATCCTCGTGACCCTGGCCGGCCTCGCGACGGTCGTCGGCCTCGCCCCCGTGACCCTGCACCGCACGCTGTTCCGACGCCAGGTGAAGGAACGCATCGTGCGCACCGGGAACAGGCTCCTCATCGCGCATCTCATCGTCGTGGCGCTGCTCGTGATCGGGGTGACGGGCCTGATCTTCGACTGGGCGGTGTCGCGCCCCGCAGGAATCATCGCGTTGCTGGTCGGCGCGATGGTGCTCGTGGCGCTCTGGGTGGTGCTGCCGCGCTTCGACATGGTGCGGGATGGGGCGGACGAAGCCGACGAAGCGGGCGAAGGCACGGGGCGGGAGGGTGTCGGCACCTCGCCATAGGCTTGGTCCATGCGCATCGCCACCTGGAACGTCAACTCGATCCGCACGCGCGTCGGCCGCGTCGTCGACTGGATGGTTCGCGAAGACGTCGACGTGCTCGCGATGCAGGAGATCAAGTGCAAGCCCGACCAGTTCCCTGCTGAGGCGTTCGAATCGCAGGGCTACGAACTGGCGATCCACGGGTTCGACCAGTGGAACGGGGTCGCCATCGCCAGCCGCTCGCCGATCGAGGGCGTCGAGACGAGCTTTCCCGACATGCCGGGCTTCCTGAAGGGTCTCGAGGGCCCCGATCAACCGCAGGAGGCGCGCGCGATCGGCGCGGTCATCGACGATGTGCGGCTGTGGAGTCTGTACGTTCCCAACGGCCGGTCACTCGGCGACCCGCACTACACCTACAAGCTCGACTGGCTGGCGGCCCTCGCCGAGTACACACGCGGCGAGACATCCGCCCGTCCTGAGGTGCCGTTCGCCCTCATGGGCGACTTCAACATCGCACCGTTCGACCACGACAACGGCGACCCGGCCGTGGTCGAGGGCGTGTCGACGCACGTCTCGCCGGCCGAGCGGCAGGCCTTCTTCGCCCTCGAGGGTGCCGGACTGACCGACGTCGTGCGCCCGCGGGTGCCAGAGGGCCTGTTCACCTACTGGGACTACAAGCAGCTGCGATTCCCCCGCAACGAGGGCATGCGCATCGACTTCATCCTCGGTTCGAAGGCATTCGCCGACGCGGTGACAGATGCCTCGATCCACCGCAACGAGCGCAAGGGCACCGCGCCGTCCGACCACGTGCCGGTGCTCGTCGATCTCGACCTCGGTGGCGAAGACGAAGACCTGCCGATGATCTTCGGCTGACGCGCAGCGTTACTGCTTCGGCGCGGCATCCTCGTAGTTGGGCAGCTCCAGCGAATCCCGGAGGCTCCCCGGCAGCATGGCCCGCGCGAGGAACGGGATCGATGCCGCACGCACGCCGAGGCTCCGCACCGCGAGACCCAGCGCCGTGCGCGGGGCGAAGAATCCTCTGAACCCCAGCGCCGAGCGCTGCTTCTTCTCGATGAACGCGCGCAGCCGCTCCTCGTACGCGCGCAGCCCGGCGCCGATGTCGCCTTGGTGCCGGTGCAGTTCGCCGGCGAGCACGTACGCCTCGACCATCGCGAGGCCGGTGCCCTCACCTGCCAGCAACGAGGCGCACGCGGCCGCGTCACCGACGAGCGCGACCCTGCCGGTCGACCAGCGGTCGAGGTGGATCTGGCTGACCCGATCGACGTAGAAGTCCGAGGCGTCGTCCATGCGGTCGAGGATCTCGGGCACCTCCCACGCCAGGTCACCGAACGCGGACCGCAGGGCGGCTTTCTGCTCGGCTTCGCGGTCGAGGGTGGCCGAGTCGAGCGTGCTCACGTCGACGACGTCGTCGCGGCAGATGAGCAGGAACAGCGTCTCGTCGTCGCGCAGCGCGACGCGCGCGACCTGCCGCTTCTTCACGGTGTGCGAGACGTACGCCAGTTCATCGCGATGCGGGTAGCCGCGCACCCGGAACGCCGAGACGACGCATCCGAGCGGCCGTTCGAACCGATCCTCCGGCCCGAACTCGAGGGCACGGATGCCGGAGTGCAGACCATCGGCGCCGACCACCACGTCGAAGCGGTCGGTTCGTCCGTCCGACAGGGTCACATCGACGCCGTCGGGGTCTTGTGCGACAGCGTCGATCGACACGCCGAAGTTCGACGGCACTTCGGCGCAGGCGGCGAAGACCGCGGCCGACAGGTCGGACCGCGCGACGCTGACGAAGCGGTCGCCCATTGCGTCGCGGAGGGGATCGACCCGTAGTGTCGCGGTGGACCGGCCCGCGGCATCCACCATCTCCAAGCGGTGGATGAAGTAACCGCGCTGGCGGAGTTCGCCGACGATTCCCATGCGCTCGGCGAGGTCGTAGCCGAGACCCCAATAGTCGATGACGTAGCCGCCGGTTCGGAGCGCGGGCGCCGTCTCGAACAGCACCGGCTCGTGCCCGAAGCGATCGAGCCAGTAGGCGAGGGCCGGCCCGGCGACGCCGATGCCGTTGATGCCAACTCTCATCGGACTCCTCAGCTTGGACGTGCCGTGGCGACGCCGACGGCACGGGTGCGGACGAGCGTACTGCGGCCATGTTCTCACGTCGTCGGGACGGCTTCGAGAACGAGTTCGCGTCGTCAACCCCTCGCCGTCAACCCCTCGCCGTCAACGGGCGATGTTCAGGCGTGACGGCTACCCTCAGAGGCGTGACGACCTCCCGTGATCGCGTGGTCGGCGACTCGTTCGCCGGCATCACGCTCGACGCGCGCTACCGCCTCGACGCCCTCATCGGCCGCGGCGGAATGGCGAGCGTGTACCGCGGCGAAGACCTCGCGCTCGGTCGTCCCGTTGCGGTCAAGGTGTTCGCGGAGACGGCCGAGGGCATCGACGACAGCGAGCGCCGCAAGTCCGAGACGGCGCTGCTGGCGAGCCTCGCGCACCGCGCGCTGGTGCGACTGTACGACGCCTCGCGCGACCCCGACACCGGTCGTGAGTTCCTCGTGATGGAGCTCATCGACGGCCGCGACCTGCGCGAGGCACTGAAGGTCGGACCCCTCAGCCCTGCGGATGCCGCGGGGCTGGTCGCCGACCTCGCCGAAGCGCTGCACGTGATGCACGAACGCGGCATCGTGCACCGCGACGTGAAACCCGCGAACGTGCTGCTCGAGCCCGCGCACCTTCCGAGCCGCAGCTGGAACGCGAAGCTCGCCGACTTCGGCATCGCACGCCTGATCGACGATGCGCGCCTCACGCGCACCGGCCTACTCGTCGGCACACCGGGGTACCTCAGCCCCGAGCAGGTGACGGGTGCCGCTCCGGGGCCGGCCGCCGACGTCTACTCGCTCGGCCTGCTCGTGCTCGAGGCCCGCACCGGCGACACCGTGTTCCCAGGACCCGCGGTCGAGTCGGCGAGCGCACGGCTCGTGCGCGACCCCGAGATCCCCGATTCGCTCGGGCCCGACTGGGTGTCGCTCCTGCGTGCGATGACGGCCCGCGAGGCCGGCGACCGCCCGAGTGCGCTCGACGTCGCCATGGCGGCGACCGCACTCGATGTCACCGCGGCGGACGAATCCGGCGCGACCGCGCCGACGATCGCGTTCGCCGAGGTCGCCGGGGCGCCCACGCAGCTCGACGCCGCAACTCCGGGCACGAACACCGCCCCGGGGCAGGGGACCGACCGGGCCGAGGCGTCGAGCACCACGGGCGCGACGCCTAGTGCCGGCGCGCAGGGCGACTCCGAAGCGTCGGATGCCGCGGCCGCGGCGGATGACGGCGCAGCCACGGCCGACACCAGAGTGCTGCCGACTCCCGATCGCTCGTTCTTCGGCGTGCCGGCGCAGACCGACACACCGGCGACCCCCGACACTGCGCGCACGCCGGCCACGCCGCCGGTGAAGCCTCAGCGCACGGATGCGGCATCCGGCGACCGCCTTCGTCCGTGGATGCGACCGGCGATCGCGATCTCGCTCATCGTCGTGCTCGCGGGCGTGGTCGCGGCACTGCTGTTCTCGACGTTCACGGCGCCCGATGCGACACCGACCCCCGCGCCACTGCCGCCCGTGCCTGGCGAACTCGGCGTGCACCTGGAGGAGCTCGACGAGGCGGTGACCGGCGGATGATCCGGCAGAACCTGGGTCGCACCCCTCGCCGCCCGCGTCGTCGAGGGGGCCTGCTCGCGGCGGCCGCCATCTCGGTGTCACTCGCGTTCGGACTGTCGGGGTGCGTGGCGTCCACCGATGACGTCGTTGCGGAGATGCATGCATCGGTCGTGCAGATCGCCGAACGGGCCGTCGCGGGC
>DASSBT010000128.1:0-11622 GCA_035698465.1 Agromyces sp.
ACGGGGCGCACGGGGCCGTGCGCCGTCGCCCTCATCGAGGCCGGCATCGCACGCGTGGTCTACGCGGTCGCCGACCCGGGCGACCACTCGGCGGGCGGCGCCGACCGCCTCCGTGCGGCCGGCATCGCGGTGACCGGCGGGGTGCTCGTCGACGAGGTCGAGGCCATGCTCGACGACTGGCTGTTCGCGGCGGCGCACCGCCGACCGCACGTCACCGTGAAGTGGGCCGCGAGCCTCGACGGCCGCGCGGCAGCGGCCGACGGCTCCAGTCAGTGGATCACCGGCGACGCCGCACGCGCCGACGTACATCGCCGTCGCGCCGCGGCCGACGCGATCGCCGTCGGAACCGGCACGCTCCTGGCCGACGACCCATCGCTCACGGCGCGCGCAGCGGGCGGCGACCTCCTCGAGTCGCAGCCGGTGCCCGTCGTCTTCGGGCGACGTCCCGTCCCGGCGGAGGCGGCGATCACCCGCCACCCGAACACGCTCGTGCAACTCGACGGCGCCGACCTCGCGAGCGACCTGCGCGAACTGCAGCGACGGGGCATCCGCTCGCTCTTCGTCGAGGGCGGCCCGACACTCGCCAGCGCGTTCCTCGGGGCCGGCCTCGCCGATGAACTGCTCGTCTACCTCGCCCCCGCCCTCCTCGGCGGCCCCCGACTCGCCGTCGGTGATCTCGGCGTCGGCAGCATCGAGGGCGCTCACAGATTCGAATTCGCCGCGATCGAGCGGCTCGGCGACGACGTGCTGCTCGTCGCGCACCCCATCTCGAGGCACGCTTCGCGTCCCTCGACCGGCACCAACGAAGGGAACTGACATGTTCACCGGAATCATCGAGGCGCTCGGCACCATCGCGCGCGTCGAGCGGAACGCGGATGCCGCGCGCCTCACCGTGCGCGGCCCGGTCGCGGTGCAGGGCGTGAAGCACGGCGACTCGATCGCCGTGTCGGGCGTCTGCCTGACCGTCGTCGACTTCGACGATGAATCGTTCACGGCCGACGTCATGGCGCAGACGCTCTCGATGTCGACGCTCGACGGCGCTCGCGCGGGGCTCGCGGTGAACCTCGAACGTGCCGCCCTGGTGGGCGACCGACTGGGCGGACACATCGTGCAGGGGCACATCGACGGCACGGCACGGGTGCTCGAGATCCGACCGGGCGAGGCGTGGCGCGTCATCCGCTTCTCGCTCGACGAGGCGCACGCGCCGCTCGTCGTCGACAAGGGATCGATCGCGGTCGACGGTGTCTCGCTCACGGTCAGCGACCTCGGCGACGAGGCCAGCGGCTCGTGGTTCGAGGTGTCGCTGATCCCCGAGACGCTCACCGCGACGACGCTCGGCGAGCGGAAGGTCGGCGACCTCGTGAACATCGAGACCGACATCCTCGCCAGGCACGTCGAGCGGATGCTGCGACTCGACGCGCATCGATCGCTGCCGTCGTCCATCGTCACACAAGGGAGGGCCTCATGAGCCTCGCCACGATTCCCGAGGTGCTCGACGCCCTGCGCGCCGGCAAGCCCGTCATCGTCGCCGACGACTAAGCCAGGGAGAACGAGGGCGACGCCATCATGGCCGCCGAGTTCGCCACGCAGGAGTGGGTCGCGTGGATGGTGCGCCACACGAGCGGCTACCTCTGCGCTCCGATGACCAATGCGATCGCCGACCGGCTCGAGCTGCCGCTGATGACCGAGCGAAATGAGGATGTGCGCGGCACGGCGTACACGATCTCGGTCGACGCCTCCGACCGCACGTCGACCGGCATCAGCGCCGCCGACCGTGCGCACACCCTGCGCGTGCTCGCCGATCCGGCTGCGACGCCCGATCGACTCATCCGACCTGGGCACATCCTGCCGCTGCGGGCCGTCGAGGGCGGCGTGCGCGAGCGCGCAGGCCACACCGAGGCGGCGGTCGACCTCATGCGACTCGCGGGCCTCTCTCCCGTCGCCGTGATCGGCGAGGTCGTGGAGGACGACGGCGAGATGACCCGCCTTCCGGGTCTCATCGAACTCGGCGCACGCGACGGCCTGCCCGTCACGACCGTGGCCGCACTGATCGAGTGGATGAACGAGTGGCACCCCGGTCCAGGCCTTTCCGGCGCCGGCGCACCGGCGGCAGTGCCCGAATCGTCGCGCGTCGCCTTCGAGGTCGAGACCTCGCTGCCCACCGAACGCGGCGTGTTCCGCGTACGTGCCTATCGCGACCGCAGCACGGGGGCCGACCACGTGGCGATCATCGCCGGCGACCCCGCGAACGATGCCGACGGTCCGTACGTACGGGTGCACTCCGAGTGCCTCACCGGCGAAGCGTTCGGATCACTGAAGTGCGAGTGCGGTCCCCAGCTCGACGCGGCGCTCGAAGCCATCCAGGAGCTCGGCGGCGTCGTGGTCTACCTGCGCGGTCACGAGGGGCGCGGCATCGGGCTCATCAACAAGCTGCGCGCCTACCACCTGCAGGAAGGCGGTCTCGACACCCTCGACGCGAACGTCGCGCTCGGACTTCCCATCGACGCGCGCGACTATGGCGCGGCGTCGGCGATCCTGGGCGACCTCGGCATCGACACCGTGCGGCTGCTCACGAACAACCCCGAGAAGGTGCGCCAACTCGAGTTGCACGGCATCCGGGTGCTGGAGCGCGTACCGCTCGTCGTCGGCGTCGGCCCGGGCAACACCGGGTACCTCAACACGAAGCGGCATCGCATGGGACACGCGATCGAAGACGAACAGCTGATGGATGTCGCAGCTGAGACCCTCCTGGAAGGACACGCATCATGAGCGGCAAAGGCTCCCCCCAGTCCCTGAGCTCGACCGGGCCCCTGAGCTCGAACGGCCCCCTGAGCTCGAACGGCCCCCTGAGCCTGTCGAAGGGCGACGGCAACGGACTCCGGGTCGTGATCGTGGCCGGTACCTGGCACCAACAGATCTCGGACGGCCTGATCGCCGGCGCGACCCGCACGCTCGAGGCATCCGGTGCCTCATTCGACCTCGTGCGCGTGCCCGGCAGCTTCGAACTGCCCGTCGTGTCGAAAGCGGCCCTCGAGGCCGGCGCCGACGCGGTCGTGGCACTCGGAGTGATCATCCGGGGTGGCACGCCGCACTTCGAGTACGTCTCGGCGGCGGCCACCGACGGGCTCACACGCGTCGCGCTCGATACGGGCAAGCCCGTCGGCTTCGGCGTGCTCACGCTCGACGACGAACAGCAGGGGCTCGATCGGGCGGGCCTTCCCGGTTCGAAGGAAGACAAGGGACGCGAGGCCGCCGAGGCGGCCGTCGCCACCGCGCGCGTCCTGCGCGCCGTAGCGTCGATCGAATAACGGCGAACGAGCGTCTCGAGACCCGATCACAGGTCTCGAGACGCTCGCCGGCGCTCGCTACTCGACCAACGGGCTCGCTACGGCTTCCAGACCATCAGCACCACGACGGCGACGAGCAGGAGCGCCACGATACCGCTGCCCGCGGCGATCGCCGGATAGCCCTTCGCCGCGCTGTCGTTGGTGCCGCCGAGCGCTTCGGCCGCTCGGTTCATCGCGGGCACCACGACGATGAGGCTGAGCGCGAGGGCGACGATGTAGAGGATGATCGACCAGAGAATCCACGGGGTCACGAATGAAAGGCCGAACTTCTCATCGGCCATGCCCATGACGCCGAAGCCGAGCAGGAACACGATGAGCGAGAGCCACGAGAAGATCATGGTCGACTTCGCGAGCACGGCGACCTGCGCCCCGTTGCCGGCACGCACCGCCCGCATCGCGGTCATCGGGAGGATCGCCATCGGTCCCACGATGAAGACGGCGGTCACGACATGCAGAACGGTTAGCACGGTATCCATGACCCCACTCTATTGACCGGCTGAGAAAAGGAAATCAACCGTTCGATCCATCCGCGCCGCGCGAGGGATGATCGACGCCGGAAGCTCGCGCCGCGCGGTCAATCGAGGAACAGTGTGCGAAGCCGTCTGGTCGTGAACACCAGCCCGATCGCGATCATCACCGCGTAGTAGAGCACGTGCCAGAGCATGCCCCAGCCCACGTCGCCGGTCGTGAGACCACGCACGAGTTCGACGCCATGCCAGAGCGGCAGCGCCTGGATCACCGCCTGCAGCCACTCGGGATAGACCGTGATCGGGTAGAAGGTCGCCGAGAAGAGGAACATCGGGAGCATCACGAAGTTGACCCAGTCCATCTGCTGGAAGGTCTTCATGTAACTCGTGATGGCCATGCCGAGGCTGGCGAATCCGAACGCGATCAGCAGCACGGCCGGGAGCGCGAGGATCGCCCACCACGACAGGTTGAGGCCGAGCACCTGCATGACGAGCTGGAATCCGATGGCATAGAGGGCACCGCGCGCGAGGGCGAGCAGGATCTCGCCGAGCGCCACGTCGAGCGGACCGAGCGACGTGGAGAGCATGCCCTCGTAGAGCTTCGCGAACTGCATCTTGAAGAAGACGTTCCACGTGGAGTCGTAGATTGCACCGTTCATCGCGGCGACGGCGAGCAGGGCTGGGGCGATGAATGCGGGATACGGCACCTCCTGGCCGCTCGCGGTCGTGACGGTGCCGACGAGCGTGCCGAGCCCGATGCCCATCGCGAGCAGGTAGAAGATCGGCTCGAAGAAGCCGCTCACGACGACGAGCCAGTTGGTGCTGCGCGTGGCGCGCCAGCCGCGGAGCATCACCGCGCGGGCGTTGCCGGCGTAGAGCGCGCGAATCGGGCGGGGTCGCAGGCTCGTGGGCACCAGGTCGCGTTCGGTCACGTCACTCATCGGCCGAGCCTCCGCACCGCAATGCGCCTGGCCCAGGCCCAACCGACCACGGCGAGCGCCACCAGGTAGGCGATGTGCACGATCGTGAGCCAGATCGGCTCGGCGTATCCATAGGAGAACACCCGGGCGAGCTCGGTGCTGTGCCACAGCGGCGAGATCCAGCCGATCCACTGCAACCAGACGGGGAAGATCGCGAGGGGGAAGAAGGTGCCCGAGAACAGGGTCATCGGCAGCACCACGAACCGCATGACCATCGCGAGCTGCCCGGTGTCTTCTTCGAGCGTCGAGGTGTAACCCATGAGCACGGCTCCGAAGGCGATGCCGCCGAGCAGGCCTGCGCCGATCATGAGCACGGCCATCGGGGAGGGTGCCGCCCCGAACACGAGGATGAGGGCGAAGAACAGCACGAGATTCACGAGCATGCGGATCGCGACCGAGAGGATGACGCCGTCGACGATCTGCGTGGGGCGAAGGGGTGAGGCGCTCATGCCGGCGAACGTCGGGTTCCACTTGTACCCGAGCATGACCGGATAGGTGAATTCTTCGCTTGCGACCGTGACGGCGGCGCTGGCGAGCAGCGCGGGAGCGACGAACACGAGGTAGCTGACGCCGCCGACCGCCTCTGCTCCGAGGTTCGCGTCGACGATCGTGGCGAGGCCCACGCCGAGTGCGTAGAGGTAGATGAGCGGGCTGCCGAGGCCGGCTACGACGACGGTGCCCGTGTAGCTCTTCATCACGCGGAACCGATGGAGCGCCACGTACCACGCCCCCCAACGGCGTGGCCTGCGCCCGGCGGCGAGCGCCGCCGCCGTGGGCTCGAGATCGGTTGCTGAACGTGTCGAAGCGCTCATTCGATCAGGCTCCGGCCGGTGAGCCGCAGGAACACGTCTTCGAGGCTCGATCGACGCACCAGGCTCGTGATCGGGTGGTAGCCGGCCTCGGTGATGCGCACGAGCTCGGCCTCACCGTTGTCGGTGTAGACGAGGATGCGGTCGGGCAGCACCTCCATGCGGTCGCCGACCTTCTCGGGAGCCTGGCCCGCCGCTCCCTGAGCCTGGCCCGCCGCTCCCTGTCGAATGGAGAGCTGCTCGGCGACCTGAGCGTTGCGGTCGCTGCCGAACCGCACCTCGAGCACCTCGCGCGACGAGTACCGGCGGATCAGCTCGGCCGGCGTACCCTCCGCCATGATCGTGCCCTTGTCGACGACCACGAGCCGGTCGCAGAGCTGCTCGGCCTCGTCCATGTAGTGCGTCGTCAGCAGCAGCGTCGTGCCCTGCTCCTTCAGCCGGAACAGGCGGTCCCACAGGATGTGGCGAGCCTGCGGGTCGAGACCCGTCGTCGGCTCGTCGAGCAGCAGCACACGCGGGTCGTTGATGAGCGCCCGGGCGATCGTGAGCCGCCGCTTCATGCCGCCCGAGAGCGAGTCGACCTTCGCCTTGCCCTTCTCCTCGAGCTGCGCGAACGCGAGCAACTCGTCGGCCCGCTTCGCGACCAGCCGGCCGGGCAGCCCGAAGTACCGACCGTAGACGAGCAGGTTCTCGCGCACCCGGAGTTCGGTGTCGAGGTTGTCGGCCTGCGGAACGACGCCGAGCTGCGACCGGATCTCGGGCCCATACGCGTCGGGGTCGAGCCCGAGGATCGAGAGGTCACCGGCCGTGCGCGTCGACACCGCCCCGACCATGCGCATCGTCGTCGACTTGCCTGCGCCGTTCGGCCCGAGCAGGCCGAACGACTCACCCGGCGCGACCTCGAACGAGATGCCGTCGACGGCGGCGAAGTCGCCGTAGCGTTTCACGAGATCACGAGCGACGATGACAGGTGCTGGCACAAGGCTCCACGATAGACGGGAGCGCCGACATCGGCGACGAATGCCGCGAACGCGACGGATGCCGCAGCGGTGCTGTCTCGAGCGCCGACGGATGCCGCAGCGGCGACTCGCGGCATCCGTCGGCGGGTGCTCGTACGATGGCGGCATGCAGAACTTCCCGCCCGCCATTCGCGTCGCCGACGACGTGCGCCGCGCCCTCGAGATCGGCGCACCGGTGCTCGCCCTCGAATCCACGATCCTCACCCATGGGCTGCCGAGTCCCCGCAACCTCGAGGTCGGCCTCGAATCCGAGGCGCAGGTGCGCGCGGCCGGGGTCACTCCCGCGACGATCGGCGTGCTCGACGGGGTGCCGGTCGTCGGCCTCTCCCCCGCCGAGATGGAACACCTCTGCAGCACGGACGACGTCGTCAAGGTGAGCGTGCGCGACCTGCCGATCGCGCGTGCCAAGGGCCTCGACGGCGGCACGACGGTCGCGGCCACGGCCTGGCTGGCGTACCGGGCGGGCATCGAGGTCATGTCGACCGGCGGCCTCGGCGGCGTGCACCGCGGCGCGAGCGAGACGTTCGACGAATCCGCCGACCTCGGCACACTCGCCGAGACGCCGATCACGCTCGTGAGTGCGGGCGTGAAGTCGATCCTCGACATCGGCGCCACCCTCGAACGCCTCGAGACGCTGAACATCCCGGTCGTCGGGTACCGCACGAACCGCTACCCGGGCTTCTACATCGCCGATTCCGGGTTCGCGCTCGACTACCGCATCGAGAGCCCGGCCGATGCCGCGGCCCTCGCGCAGGCGCGAAACGAGCTCGGGCTGACCTCTGCCGTGCTCGTCGCGAACCCGGTCGACGAGGCGCAGCAGCTCGACCCCGAGTTCCACGACCGGGTGCTGGCCGAAGCGCTGGCCGCGGCATCCGAAGCCGGGATCAGCGGGCACGACACGACGCCGTTCCTGCTCGACTACGTGCAGCGGGCGACCGGCGGCCGCAGCCTCGAGGTCAACCTCGAGGTGTACCGCGGCAATGTCGCGCTCGGTGCGGAGATCGCACGTGCCGTCGCCGGCTGAGCCGCGATCGCTCGCGGTCGTCGGCGACCTGGTCGAGGACATCGTGGTGTGGACGTCCGAACCCATCCGCACCGCCACCGACACGGCGGCGCAGGTGTTCCGCGCTCGCGGCGGGAGCGGCGCGAATGTCGCGGCCATGGCCGCGACGCACGTGCCGACCCGCTTCATCGGGAGGGTCGGGGCGGATGCCGCGGGCGCGGCGCTCGTCGATGGCC
The DNA here is from genome assembly GCA_035698465.1 of Agromyces sp. Taxonomy (GTDB): domain Bacteria; phylum Actinomycetota; class Actinomycetes; order Actinomycetales; family Microbacteriaceae; genus Agromyces. Next base: position 7,862 of record DASSBT010000128.1, read on the forward strand.
TCGCCGCCCTCGGAGTCGACGTGCGGGTGCAGCGCGACGGCCGCACCGGCACGGTCGTGCTGCTCGTCGACGCCGACGGCGAACGCTCGATGTTCCCCGACCGCGCCGCGGCGGCCCGGCTCGATCGGGTCGACGACACCTGGCTCGACGGCGTGGCGTGGCTTCACGCGCCGGCGTACGGGTTCGAACTGGAGCCGATGCGGAGCGAGATCGTTCGCCTCGCCGGAGTTGCGCATGCGCGGGGCGCGGAGTTCTCGATGGATACCTCGTCGACCGGGCTGCTCGCCGGCCTCGGCATCGATCATGCCCTCGACCTGTTCCGGCGTGCAGCACCCGACGTGCTCTTCGCCAACGAAGACGAGGCCGCGCTGCTCGGGCTCACGGGCGGTGGCGCGGTCGCGGCATCCGTCGCCCCCATCGTCGTGATCAAGCACGGGCCGCTGCCGACCGATGTCATCGAGGCGGGCGAGCTGGTCGCACGCGTCGACGTGCCGCCGGTGACGGACATCCGCGACCTCACGGGCGCGGGCGACGCGTTCGCGGCGGGGTTCCTCGCGGCGACGCTCGGTGGGGCGGATGCCGCGGCGGCATGTGTCGCCGGGCATGCGAGCGCGGCCTCCGTGCTCATGAACCCCGGTGCCCACGCGGCTCGCTGAACCCACCTGATCCCGTCGGAGTGGCGGCGGCGGCACGCAGCCTCGCATGGTCAACTGAAGTTGACGAGCGCCACGAAGTCAACTACGGTTGACGACATGGACGACGGCAGACTCCGCACCGCCATCGCGGCGGCCGATGGCGACGACCCGTACCGGGCGCTGCGCGAGCTGCACCGCGCCCGGGTCGAGCTCACCCGCGAACTCGACCGGGCCGAGGCGCTCGCCGTGCGCCGCGCGCGAGCTGCCGGATCGAGCTGGCAGCTGATCGCGCTCGCGCTCGAGGTCTCCAAGCAGGCAGTGCACAAGAAGTACGGGCGCGGCTGAGCCCGCCGAGCACTCGCAGCGCAGCCACGTAGGCTTGATGCTCGGCGACGGCGCGGGCATCGAGCGGATGCGGCATCCGTTCTCTGCGCCGACCAGGAAGAGACCATGAGCGACCGCACCACCCGCGCCCAGACCAGGCGCAGCCCCTTCGCCCGGCGGCCGATGCCCGAAGGCCCCCGCGCCACGTTCAGCCAACTGCTTCCCTTCATCTTCGAGCACCGGCCGGTGTTGATCTGGGTCGCCGTGCTGAGCATCATCGGGGCGATCACGAGCCTCGCGCAGCCGTTGCTCGTGAGCCAGGTCATCACGATCGTCGAGGCCGGCGATCCGCTCGGTTGGCTCGTGTGGGCGCTCATCGCGCTCGTGGTCGTGAGCGGCATCATCTCGGGCTACCAGCACTACCTGCTGCAGCGCACGGGCGAGGGTGTCGTGCTCTCGAGCCGCAAGCGCCTCGTGGCGAAGCTGCTGCGGCTGCCGATCGCCGAGTTCGACACCCGGCGCACCGGCGACCTCGTCTCCCGCGTCGGCAGCGACACGACGATGCTGCGCGCCGTGCTCACCCAGGGACTCGTCGAGGCGATCGGCGGCACCGTCACGTTCATCGGCGCGCTCATCGCCATGCTCATCATCGACCCCGTGCTGCTCGGACTCACCGTACTCGTCGTGGCCATCGCGATCACGACGGTGACCCTGCTCTCCCGGCACGTGCGCGAGGCGTCGCACATCGCGCAGGAGAAGGTCGGCGACGTCGCGGCATCCGTCGAACGCGCGATCAGTGCGGTGCGCACCATCCGCGCCTCGGGCGCGACCGACCGCGAGATCCGCACCGTCGAGGGCGAGGCCGAGGAGGCGTGGCAGGCGGGCGTGAAGGTCGCGAAGATCTCGGCGCTCATCGTGCCCGTCGCGGGCATCGCGATGCAGGTCTCGTTCCTCGTCGTGCTCGGCGTCGGCGGCTTCCGTGTCGCGTCGGGCGCGCTCACCGTTGCGAACCTCGTCGCGTTCATCCTGTTCCTGTTCATGATGATCCTGCCGCTCGGCCAGGCCTTCGGCGCGATCACCTCGGTCAACCAGGCGCTCGGCGCGCTCGGGCGCATCCAGGAGATCCTCGACCTGCCCGATGAGGACGCACACGACCGCGAACTCGCGCCGCTTGCGCTCATGGTCGGCGACGCCAACGCGGGTGTGCTTCCGGATGCCGCGGCGATCGAGTTCGACGAGGTGCACTTCGCCTACGCCGCCACGCGTTCGGATCCCGCCGACCCGGCGAACGAGTCGCCCGACGAGCACCAGCCCGAGCCCTCGGTGACCGAGCGCCAGCCCGTGCTACGCGGCGTCTCGTTCCAGGTGCCGCGCGGACAGCGCGTCGCGCTCGTCGGCCCCTCGGGCGCCGGCAAGTCGACGATCCTCGCGCTCATCGAGCGCTTCTACGACCCGAGTGTGGGCGCGGTGCGCATGGGCGGCCTCGATCTGCGCTCGATCGATCGTGCTCAGCTGCGGTCGCAGATCGGCTACGTCGAGCAGGACGCCCCGGTGCTCGCCGGCTCGCTGCGCGACAACCTGAAGCTCGGCAGCCCCGACGCCACCGACGCCGAGTGCGAGCACGTGTTGCGCGCCGTCAACCTCGGTGACGTGCTCGATCGCGACCCAGCCGGGCTCGATGCCGCGGTCGGCGAAGACGGCATCATGCTCTCGGGCGGCGAGCGTCAGCGTCTCGCGATTGGGCGGGCGCTGCTCGCCGCGCCGCCGATCCTGCTCCTCGACGAGTCGACGTCGTCACTCGACGGCCTCAACGAGCGCATGATGCGCGAGGCGATCGACGCGGTCTCGGACGGCCGCACGCTGATCGTGATCGCGCACCGCCTCTCGACCGTCATCGACTCCGACCACATCGTCGTCGTCGACCACGGCGAGGTCATCGGCGAGGGCACGCACGCCGAGCTCGTGGCATCCGTGCCCCTGTATCGCGATCTCGCAGCGCATCAGCTGCTCGTCTGACGGCGCGCACGCGCGTCTCGCGCATTCCTCCTGCTCGTCGCCCACTTCGGCGCTCTGCTTGCGGTCCCGGACGCCGCGACTACGACACTGATGCTGTGGTGGCATCAGTGTCGTAGTCGGCGCCCAACATGCATCCCATCCCCACCGCGGTGATCGTGTTCCACGCGCGGTCGACGGATTCCGGTACTACCGCATCTGACGCATCGACGATTCGCATCAGCACCGCCACGGCGAGTCGGCATAGCGAGCGTTGCCGGCGTCGGGGACGGCGCGGCGCCGATCGCACGCCTCGGAGTTCAGGGACATCCCGAGCGAACCTCAGTGCTGGCTCGGATGGCCGGACGCGGCGACCTTCGTAGCGTGGAACCCGCGTCCGCGATTCGGATGCCCCGAGCCATTCCCCCGACCGAAGGAACATCATGACCATCGCCACCGTGTCCAGCGGACGTGACCTCGCCCGCCTCGCCGAGCTGCCCGTCGACCTCATCGACGAACTGCCGAACGTCGCAGCCGACGGCCGCACGCCGTCGCGCGCCGGCTTCGGCGACTCGTTCGACCGCATCCAGGCCGGCATCCAGGGTTGGCTGCGGCACTGGGAGCCCCAGCGCCTGCCGGCGTTCACGGCCGTGCGCGACGTCATGCCCGAGTCCAGCCGCGGACGCAGCGAGCTGCAGGCGGCGCCGACCCGTGACGACGGCGCGGTACGCGTCACCGCCTCGCTGTACGACCCGCCGAACCGCGGAGGTGACCCCCTCAACTGGTCGCGCAACTGGGCGAGCGTCGCCG
>DASSBT010000129.1:0-4318 GCA_035698465.1 Agromyces sp.
GAATGCGAGAGGCTCCCTTCCGACTGGAAGGGGGCCTTTCTGCTGCCCCACGTCAGCCTCGCGCGCCCCGCGCCGCACTCGCCTCGGCGCCGGCGGTCGCGGTGCCGCGGGCGTCGGCGATCGCGTCGGCGGCGCGCACGAGTGCGAGGTGTGAGAGCGCCTGCGGGAAGTTGCCGGCCTGGCGCCTGGTGCGCGGGTCGACCTGCTCGGCGAGCAGCCCGAGATCGGTGCGGAACCCGATGGCACGGTCCATGAGCTCGGTCGCGTCGTCGAGCCGTCCGCTGCGGGCATACTGCTCGACGAGCCAGAACGTGCACGCGAGGAACGCGTTCTCGTCGCCCGGCACCCCGTCGACGTCGGACTCGGTGCGGTAGCGGCGCACCAGTCCGTCGCGCAGCAGGGTCTGCTCGATGCGGGCGACGGTGCCGAGCATGCGCGGGTCGTCGTAGGCCACGTAGCCGATATGGGCGAGTTGCAGCAGTGCGGCATCCACCTCGGTCGTGCCCTCGTACTGCACGTAGCTCCCGATGGCTGGGTCGAACCCGGTCTGCTCGATGAGCTCGCCGAGCTTCGCTCGGATCTCCCGCCACCGTTCCACGGGTCCGGCGCGGCCGTCGTTCTCGACGGCGCAGATGCCGCGATCGAACGCCGCCCACAGCATTGCGCGTGAGTGCGTGAAGTGCCGGTCCGCGCCGCGGATCTCCCAGATTCCCGAGTCGGACCGGTCGAGGTTCCGCTCGATCTCGCGGAGCAGCGCGAGCTGCAACGACCACGAGAACCCGTCTTCGTCGACGCTGAAGTGTCTGGTCGCGTCGAGGGCGATCATCACTTCGCCGTAGACGTCGGCTTGATACTGCCTGGATGCCGCGTTGCCGACCCGCACCGGCGCACTGCCGGCGTAGCCCGGTAGCGTGGGCACCTCCCATTCGGCGAGGCGCCGTTCGCCGGCGAGGCCGTACATGATCTGCAGGTCGGCGGGGTCGCCGGCGATGGCGCGCAGCAGCCACTGCCGCCAGGCCTCGGCCTCCGTGGTGTAGCCGTGGTTGATGAGCGCCTCGAGCGTGAGCGCGGCGTCGCGGAGCCAGACGTAGCGGTAGTCCCAGTTGCGGGATCCGCCGAAGTCCTCGGGCAGGCTGGTGGTCGGTGCGGCGACGATGCCACCGGTCTCCTCATGCGTCAGCATTCGCAGCACGAGCAGCGACCGTCGCACGACCTCGTCATAGGCTCCGGGTTCGGTGCTGCCTTTGGCCCATTCTCGCCACCACCGGTCCGTGCCGATGATCGCTCCGTCGACGTCGCGCGGGTTGGGCATCGGCCGGTGTGCGGGGAACCACGTGAGCTGCACATCGACGGTCTCGCCCGCCGCCACGGTGAACTCCCCCACGTGGCGATGGTCGTCGGCGTGGAGCTTCGGGCCGCGAATGACGAGGGCGTCGGGCCCTGCCACGGCCAGCAGCGCCGGAGCATCCGCGGTGCCGACCTGGCGCATCCATGGCAGCGATGCCGCGTAGTCGAAGCGCACTCTGAGTTCCTGCCGCATCGTCACATGGCCCCGGATGCCGCGAACGCGCCGGATCACGTCACTGCGCCGGTCGGACCCGCTGACCACGTCGACGAGGTCGCCGGGGCCGGTCTGCGACAGGAGGTCGATCACCTCGACCTCGCCGTCGGCGGTCACCCAGCGGGTGACGAGCGTGAAGGTGTCGGTGGCGTACTCGCGCGATGCGGTTGCGTCGTCGTCGGCGGGCCGAAGCTTCCAGTGGCCCTGTTCCTCGTCACCGAGCAGTGCGGCGAAGATCGACGCGGAGTCGAACCGCGGCATGCAAAGCCAGTCGATCGAGCCGTCGTCGCCGACGAGCGCGGCCGTGCGGCAATCACCGATGACGGCATACCCCTCGATCGGACGCGGCATCGCTCAGTCCCTTCGGTAGAACCGTTCCATTCTGTCGCATTGTTCTGCCTCGCGACCCGGCGCCCGGCCGAGCCGAGACCGTGCACGTGCGGGTGGCGAGGGCGCGCGTGGTGCGAGTGGCGGGGCCGCGATGGGTTGAGAGTGGCGCGCGGGGGTGCGAGTGGCGCGCGTGGTGCGCGTCACGTCAGGCGCGCGGGTCGTGCGGATCGTGCCAGCCGGCGTGGGTGCGCGCACTGTCACGCGACCGAGCGTATTGCGATCGGTTCAGCAGTCGGGGTGCGTTTCAAATCGAGATGGGGGGATCGATTGCCTGGTCGGGGTCGCTGCTCGGGATCGATATGCACCGGTGGTATGAACCACGTTCGGTTGTCGCGGATCAATATGCGCCAGCCGCCATCGTGGAGCAAGCCATGGTGGTACGCGCACAACAAGATGCCGTTCGAGAGGTCGGTGAGGCCCTTATGCTTCTTCCACCAGCGGATGTGATGAGCTTGCGTATGGGCGATCGGTCGCTGACAGCCGGGATGGGCGCATCCACCATCTCGTTCGGCGAGCGCGAGTCGTTGGGCTCTGGTGAAGAGGCGCTTCTCCCTGCCGAGATCGAGTACCTCGCCCTCGCCGCCTAAGACGATCGGGATGAGCCCGGCGGATGCCGCCATCTGACGCAGTGTGGATGCGGAGACGGGCTGCGCGATGCCATCGATCGTGCCATGGCCGAGTCCGGTGCAGAGGGCCTTCTCGTCAATGCGCGCGATGACGGTGGCGAAGCCCAGTGCGGGCAGCGTCGAGCCGCCCTCAGAGATGGCGACACGTGCGATGTCGGCGAGGGCATCGGCGTTCATCTGGGCGATCGAACGTTGCTCCGCGAAGGCGGGGTCGGTGGCGGCATCCACCTGACAGTCGGGATCTGCTCGGCCCGCGACGTCCGTTTCAGTATCACCGGCGACATCCGCCGCACCGGTAGCACCATCACCCGCAGAGCGACCAGCAGCACCAGCACCAGCACCAGCGCCAGCAGCGCCAGCACCAGCACCACCAGCACCGGCACCGGCGTCGCCTGACGCCCCGAACCCCGGCCGCGCATCGCGTGCCTTGTGGAGCTCGGCGCCGACGAGCGACTCGATGGCCACTTTGATCGGCGCGCCGGTCGCCGGGTCGAATCGGCCGCGGAGGTTGATCATGCCGGCCGAGTCTTCCCAGATCTTGAGCGACCGCAGGCCGCGCTGCTCGTCTTCTCGGGGACGGACGCCGTCGGGATCGAGCCGCGCCTCGAGCTGCTTGGTGAGGCGGTTGAGCCCATCGACTCCGACGACCGGACCGCGCTCGACAAGCAGGCCCTCGCTCCACTCGATCTCGTCGGCCGGGGCCCGTACGGCCACGCGCGTGAGGAACGAGGTGATCGCGGAGGCGGCGTCGAGCCCGAGCCGGCCGTCGGCAACGGCCGCTGCGACCTGCGGAAACCGAGCAGGCAGCCGCTCGCCCGTGAACGTCTCGCGCGGCTCGGTGGCCTCGGCGACCGCGACGAGCTTGGCTGCCTCGGAGTAACGCCCGCCCTTCATCGTCGCGATGAGCCCCGCCGGAGTGGAGTGACCGTGGCTGCGCGCGAGGCCCATGTTGCCGGCTTCGGCCGGTGAGCGCTTGGTGACCGTGGCCGCGCAGCGCAGCGTGAGGGCATCGACGCGCTTCGACAGCCCGGCCAGCGCTTCGGCGACCGCGATGAGGCCGGCATCGCTCATCATCGACACGTCTGCCGACGGCTCGGAGGATGCCATGGTCAGCGCGCCCGCCCACGCGTCGACGAGTGCCTCGACGTCGGTGAGGAATTCGCCGAGTGCGGCGGGGGCTGCTGGCATGGGACCAGTCTTGCAGTACCCTCGGACATTCGTTCGAAGGAGCGGTCAGCCGAAGTGGTCAGCCCAAGTGGTCAGCCCAAGTGGTCAGCCCAAGTGGTCAGCCCAAGCGATCGCCGTTCCGGCATGTCCGAGGCATCCGTAGAGGTCACGGCAGCGAGCTCAGCACCTCGAGCAGCGCGGCCGTGGGTGGCGGATCGGGGGGATCGCCGTATGTTGCGACGAAGATGTGCCGTTCCGCGCCGGGGATCTCGAATGCCGTGACATCGGGATGTCGGTGCGCCCGCAGTGCCAGGCCGGGAATCGTTGCTACGCCCATTCCGGCAGCCACGAGCGCTTGGATGGCGACCATGTCGTCGGTTGAGTACGCGATGCGCGGCTCGAAGCCCTCGCTCGCGCAGAGTTCGATGAGGTGGGCTCGGCAGCGGTCGCATCCACCCACCCACCGCGAGTCTCGATGGTCGGTGAGGCTGGAGCGGTCGTCGAGCGTGAGCAGATACGTCGGGTCGTCGCGCAGGTAGTGCAGCCGCACACCGTCAGAGCGCCGCACACCGTC
>DASSBT010000130.1:0-10456 GCA_035698465.1 Agromyces sp.
GAGGGTGACGGTCGTCTTTCCGACACCGCCCTTCAGGGAACTGACGCTGAGTACGTGCACGAACAGATACGTTACCTTTACTACTCGGGCGATACCTAAATGTTCGCTGTGCGCCATGTACACGTTGCGCTGTCCTCGGAAGGGCCTGCATGTTCACGAAGATCCTGGTTGCCAATCGCGGGGAGATCGCCATTCGAGCGTTCCGTGCGGCCGTCGAGCTCGGTGCGAAGACCGTTGCGGTGTATCCGTTCGAGGATCGCAACTCGCTGCATCGTCTGAAGGCGGATGAGGCGTACCAGATCGGCAAGCCGGGGCATCCGGTGCGGGCCTATCTCGACGTGTCCGAGATCATCCGGGTGGCGAAGGAGTCGGGCGCCGATGCGATCTACCCGGGCTACGGCTTCCTCTCCGAGAACCCCGAGCTGGCGCAGGCGGCGGCCGAGGCGGGCATCACGTTCATCGGTCCGACCAAGCAGGTGCTCGAGATGGCGGGCAACAAGGTCACCGCCAAGGAGCATGCGATGGCGGCGGGCGTGCCGGTGCTGAAGTCGACACCGCCCTCGCGCGACATCGAGGCGCTCGTCGCGCAGGCCGACGACATCGGGTTCCCGATCTTCGCGAAGGCGGTCGCAGGCGGCGGCGGTCGCGGCATGCGTCGGGTGAACTCGAAGGACGAGTTGCGGGGTTCGCTCGAGGAGGCGATGCGGGAGGCCGACAGCGCGTTCGGCGATCCGACGATGTTCCTCGAGCAGGCGGTGCTTCGTCCGCGTCACATCGAGGTGCAGGTCCTCGCGGACGCCACCGGCGAGACGGTTCACCTGTTCGAGCGCGACTGCTCGGTGCAGCGCCGGCACCAGAAGGTCATCGAGATCGCGCCGGCACCGAACCTGTCCGACGAGGTCCGCGAGCAGTTGTACCGCGACGCGGTCGCGTTCGCACGCTCGATCGGGTACGTGAACGCGGGCACGGTCGAGTTCCTGCTCGACACGGCGGGCGAGCGCGCCGGCCAGCATGTGTTCATCGAGATGAACCCGCGCATCCAGGTCGAGCACACCGTGACCGAGGAGGTCACCGATGTCGACCTCGTGGTTTCGCAGATGCGCATCGCAGCGGGCGAGTCGCTGGCCGATCTCGGGCTGCTGCAGGACTCGATCCGGCTTCGCGGTGCGGCGCTGCAGTGCCGCATCACGACGGAGGATCCGACGGCGGGGTTCCGTCCCGACACTGGCAAGATCACGACGTATCGGTCGCCGGGCGGTGCCGGCATTCGTCTCGACGGCGGAACCGTGAATCCCGGCGCGCAGATCAGCCCCCACTTCGACTCGATGCTCGCGAAGCTCACCTGCCGCGGTCGCGACTACCCGACCGCGGTCGCGCGTGCCAAGCGCGCGCTCGCGGAGTTCCGCATCCGTGGAGTGTCCACGAACATCTCGTTCCTGCAGGCCGTGCTCGATGACCCGTCGTTCGTCGCAGGCGACCTCAGCACCTCGTTCATCGACGAGCGGCCGGCGCTGGTGCGCGGGCGGGTGTCGAAGGATCGCGGTACCAAGATCTTGAACTGGCTCGCGGATGTCACGGTGAACCAGCCGAACGGACCGGCGCCCACCGCCGTCAGCCCTGCCGACAAGCTGCCTGAGGTCGACCTGTCGGAGCCGGCGCCCGCAGGGTCTCGGCAGCGCCTGCTCGAGCTCGGCCCGACCGGCTTCGCCGCCGACCTGCGGGCGCAGACGCCGCTCGCGGTCACCGAGACGACGTTCCGTGACGCACACCAGTCGTTGCTCGCCACCCGGGTGCGCACGAAAGACCTCGTCGCGGTCGCGCCGTACGTGGCCCGCACGACCCCGCAGCTCCTCTCGGTCGAGGCATGGGGCGGCGCGACCTATGACGTCGCGCTCCGCTTCCTCGGTGAAGACCCCTGGGAGCGCCTTGCCGCGCTGCGCGAGGTGCTGCCGAACATCAACATCCAGATGCTGCTCCGTGGCCGCAACACGGTCGGCTACACGCCGTACCCGACCGAGGTGACCGATGCGTTCGTGCGCGAAGCCGCGGCCACCGGTGTCGACATCTTCCGCATCTTCGACGCGCTGAACGATGTGTCGCAGATGCGGCCGGCCATCGATTCGGTGCTCGCGACGGGCCACTCCCTCGCCGAGGTCGCGGTCTGCTACACGGGCGACCTGCTCGACCCGGCCGAAGACCTCTACACGCTCGACTACTACCTGCGGCTCGCAGAGGAGATCGTCGACGCAGGGGCGCACATCATCGCCATCAAGGACATGGCCGGTTTGCTGCGGCCCGCTGCCGCTGAGCGCCTGGTGACGGCGCTGCGGGAACGGTTCGACCTCCCGGTGCACCTGCACACGCACGACACCGCAGGCGGGCAGCTGGCGACGCTGCTCGCCGCGAGCCGTGCGGGCGTCGACGCGGTCGATGTCGCAAGCGCGCCGATGTCGGGCACCACGAGCCAGCCCTCCGCGTCAGCCCTCGTCGCGGCGCTCGCGCACACCGAGCGCGACACCGGTATCAGCCTGCAGGCGGTCGCCGACCTCGAGCCGTACTGGGAGGCGGTGCGCCGCATCTACACGCCGTTCGAGTCCGGTCTGCCGGGTCCCACCGGGCGCGTGTACCACCACGAGATTCCCGGCGGCCAGCTCTCGAACCTGCGCCAGCAGGCGATCGCCCTGGGCCTCGCAGATGATTTCGAGCTCATCGAAGACATGTACGCGGCGGCAGATCACATCCTCGGGCGGGTGCCGAAGGTGACGCCGTCGTCGAAGGTCGTCGGTGACCTCGCGTTGCACCTCGCGGCGGTCAAGGCCGACCCGCTCGACTTCGCAGCGAATCCCGACAAGTACGACGTGCCCGACTCGGTCATCGGCTTCATGGCCGGCGAACTCGGCGACCTGCCGGGCGGCTGGCCCGAGCCGTTCCGGTCGAAGGTGCTCGCCGGCAAAGACGTACGGATCGGCGTCACCGAACTCACGGCCGAGCAGCGCGAGGCGCTCGAGGCCGACAGCGTCACCCGCAGGGCGATGCTGAACTCACTGCTCTTCCCGGCGCCGACGCGCCAGTTCGAGCAGATCCGTGAGCTGTTCGGCGACCTCTCGGCCATCGACACCGCCGACTACCTGTACGGACTCCGCCCAGGGGCCGAGCATGTCGTCGAGATCGACAAGGGCGTGCGGCTCTACGCCGGCCTCGAGGCGATCGGCGAGGCCGACGACAAGGGCATGCGCACGGTCATGACGATCCTGAACGGGCAGCTGCGCCCGGTGTTCGTGCGAGACCGCAGCATCGTCGTCGAGTCCCGTACGGCCGAGAAGGCGGATGCGTCGCAGCCCGGCCAGGTCGCCGCGCCGTTCTCGGGCGTGGTCACGCTCCAGGTCGAACCCGGAGTCGAGATCGCGGCCGGCCAGAGCGTTGCATCGATCGAGGCGATGAAGATGGAGGCGGCCATCACCTCGCCGATCGCCGGTGTCGTCGAGCGTGTCGCCATCCCGAAGACTCAGCAGGTGGAGGCCGGCGACCTGCTCGTCGTGGTGCGTGGGCGCTAGGCTGTCGATGTGTTCGCACTGATGAGGAGGGGTATCGGTGGCCGACGACATTGGTGATGAAGAGGCCGTGAGGCGGCGGTCGGCTCCCCGCACGGCATCGCTCGACCACGCTGAACTCGCACCCCCGAGCGGTGCGCACGCCGCCGATGCGCAGCCCGAGCGACTGAACATCCGGGTCGATCTTCCGCCCGCGCCGAGGCCCGAGATACCAGAAGACGAGGTCGCGGTGGCGATCGACGATGTCGCCGTGAACCCCGGAACCGTGGTGGGCGGCGGCCCGGGCACGACCTCCGTCGACGTGGTCACCCCAGGCCTCGGCAGCGGCAGCTACCGCAGCGCCGCGCGACGGGATGCGTCGCCCTACAGCGCCATCCTGGCCGCCGATGCCTCGCGGCTGCGTCGCGAACGAGTGAGCACCGACACCGGCAGCCACGTCGCCGTGGTGGAGGCGGCCGGCGACCCGCAGGTGCCCGCCGAGCTACCCGAGCGATCGGAATCGCTCACCGCCGATCGGCTGATCGACCTGAACCGCACCACGCGTCCGGCCCCGCACGGCGGCCTCAACCGATTCGTCTACGAAGCGTCATTGCACCTCGTCAACCTGGGCGACTCAGCGAAGGTGCGGGCCCACAAAGAGTTGAGCGCCCGCATCCAGAAGCGGTTCGAGGGCGGCGCACGGTTCATCCCGGTGCTGACCCGCAAGGGCGGCGTCGGCAAGACCACGATCACGGCCCTCCTCGGCATGGCCCTCGCCGACGCGCGTGACGACCGCGTCATCGCGATCGACGCGAACCCCGACCGCGGCACCCTCGCCGAACGTGTCGACCGGCAGACCCGCGAGACGGTGCGCGACGTCGTCACCAAGGCGTCCTCGATCGGCGGGTACACCGACTTCTCGCGGTTCGTCTCGCGTGACGAGACGCGCCTCGACATCCTCGCATCCGACACCGATCCGACACTCTCCGAGGCGTTCGACGACAACGACTACAACGTCGTCGCCGGGCTCGCGGCGCGGTACTACTCGCTCGTGCTCACCGACTGCGGCACCGGCATCGTCCATTCCGTGATGCGCGCGACGCTGCAGCGCGCCGACTCGATCGTCATCGTGTCGGGCGGCAGCGTGGATGAGGCGCGACTGGCCTCCGAGACCCTTACCTGGCTCGAGGCGAACGGCTTGGGCGACTTGGTGCGCAATGCGGTCGTCGCGATCAACCTCGCCACCCAGGGCACTCATCTCGTCAAGGTCGATGAGATCGAGGCGCACTTCCAGTCTCGGGTGCGCGAGATCGTGCGCATCCCGTACGACCCGCAGCTCGCCGCAGGTTCCGTCGTGAATTGGCATGAACTGCGTCCCGTCACGCAGCACGCGGCGCGCGAGCTCGCAGCTCTCGTCGTTGAAGGCCTGCCCGCCGACCGCGGGCACTGATCGGAGATTCGTTGCCCGAACGTCCCATTCGCCTGTTCGGCGATCCAGTACTGAAGACCGTCTCCGCCCCCGTCGAACAGATCGACGACGGCGTGCGTGCCCTCGTCGCCGACCTTCTCGACACCGTGCGGCTCCCCGGCAGGGCCGGGGTCGCAGCGTCGCAGATCGGGGTCAACGTGCGGGCGTTCAGCTACAACATCGACGGTGATATCGGGTACATCCTGAATCCGGTCATCACCGAGGTGTCTGGTGAGCCAGAGCTCATCGACGAGGGATGCCTCTCGGTGCCCGGCCTCTGGCAGAAGACACCGCGGCATCCGTTCGCTCGCGTTCGAGGCCTCGACCTCGACGGCAACGAGATCGAGCTCTCCGGCTCGGGCCTCATGGCGCAGATGCTGCAGCACGAGGTCGACCACCTCGACGGCCTCGTCTACCTCGATCGCCTTGAGAAGGACGAACGACGGGCCGCGATGCGCGCGGTACGCGAGTCCGACTGGTTCTGAACGGAAATCGCGTGCTCCGCACGATGAAGAAGAGCCTCGCGGGTCTGCCGCGAGGCTCTCCTTCGACGCGATGATCAGTGCACGATCGAGTGGCCCTCGGTCGCGGGGGCGCCGGAGTACATCGACTCGATCTCGCCCGCGAAGTCGTCGAGGATCACGTTCCGCTTGATGCTGAGCTTCGGCGTGAGGTGACCACTCGCCTCGGTGAGCTCGATCGGGAGGATCGTGAACTTGCGGATCGACTCGGCACGGGAGACGTTCTCGTTGGCCGCGTCGATGGCCCGCTGCACCTCGGCGAGCACCGCCGGGTTCGTCGTGGCCTCCTCGACGCTCATGCCGGCGTCTTCGTTGTTGTTGTTCAGCCAGACGGGGAGCATCTCGGGGTCGAGCGTCACGAGGGCGGAGATGAACGGCTTCTTGTCGCCGACGACGACGACCTGGCCAACGAGCGGGTTCGCCCGGATCGGGTCTTCGAGCGCGGCCGGGGAGACGTTCTTCCCACCGGCCGTGACGATGATCTCCTTCTTGCGACCGGTGATGGTCAGGAACCCCTCACTGTCGAAGGAACCGAGGTCGCCCGTCTTCAGCCATTCACCATCGAACGTCGCGGCCGTGGCCTCGGGGTTCTTCCAGTACTCCTTGAAGACGTCGATGCCCTTCACCTCGATCTCGCCGTCGTCGGCGATGCGCACCGCCACGCCGGGCAGCGCAGGGCCGACGGTGCCGATCTTCGACTTCGTCGCGAGGTTGACCGTCGCCGGTGCGGTGGTCTCGGTGAGGCCATAGCCCTCGAGGATGGTGATGCCGAGGGCGTGGTAGAAGTGTCCGAGGCGCGGGCCGAGCGGCGCGGAGCCCGAGACCGCGTACTTCACGTTGCCGCCCATCGCGGCACGGAGCTTGCCGTAGACGAGACGGTCGAACAGTGCGAACTTCACCTTCAGGCCGAACGGGACCTTGCCCTCGCCCTGGGCCATGGAATACGCGACCGCGGTGTCGGCCGCAGCACGGAAGATCTTGCCCTTGCCTCCGGCCTCGGCCTTCTGCTCTGACACGTTGTAGACCTTCTCGAACACGCGAGGCACGGCGAGCAGGAAGGTCGGCTTGAACGTGCCGAGCGACGGGAGGAGCTGCTTGGTGTCGGGCTGGTGACCGACGCGGACTCCGGCGTGCACCGAGAGCACCGCGATGAACCGGGCGAACACGTGCGCGGTGGTGATGAACAGCAGCGTCGAAGCGCCCTCGGGCCCGTCTACGACCTCTTTCAGGGCGACTGCGGCGTTGCGCGAGAGCTCCACGAAGTTCGAGTGCGTGAGCACACAGCCCTTGGGCTTGCCCGTTGACCCGGACGTGTAGATGAGCGTCGCGATGTCGGAGCCGACGGCGAGGTTGCGACGACGCTCGATCTCCTCATCGGTGACGTCGGTCCCGGCGGCGGTGAGCTTGTCGAGGTCGCCGAGGTCGATCTGCCAGACGTTACGGATCGCCGGCAGGTCGGGATGCACCTCGTCGAACCGCGCGAAGTGATCGGGGGTCTCGACGATGATGGCGATGGCTTCGGAGTCGCCGAGGTTCCACTTCACCTGGGCAGGCGAACTCGTCTCGTAGATCGGCACCAGCACCGCCCCGGCGAACCACATGGCGAAATCGATGAGGGTCCACTCATAGCGGGTCTTGCACATGAGGCCGACCTTGTCGCCCGGCTCGATGCCCGAGGCGACGAATCCCTTGGCGAGCGCGATGACCTGGTCGTAGAACTCCTTGGTGGTGACCGGGGACCAGCCGCCGTCGGCGGTGGGCAGGGAGAACAACACGGAGTCGGGAGTGGCAGCGACCCGCTGCACGAGGAGGTCGGTCGTGTTCGCGTCGGGGTCGGGGACGACGACGGCGGGGGTATCGAATTCGATCACGGTAGCTCCTTCGGCACCGGGGGAGGATCGTGCGGTTCGGGCCTGCACGAGCCTCGGCAATCTGGTCCACTACACTCTAGTCGTTGCTCGTACGGCCGAGAGGCCCCGGGACCATTCGGCCTCCCCCCTTCGAAAGGCAGTTCCCTGGTGCACGCGATCGGTATCGACATCGGTGGAACGAAGATCGCCGGAGCGGTCGTCGACGAGCTCGGCACGATCATCCGCAGCGAGCGGGTTCCGACCCCCGCCGGCGATGCCCGGCAGCTCGAGGACGCGGTCGTCGCCATGATCGATTCGCTCTCCGACGGCGAGCAGATCGCGGCCGTGGGTGTGGCCGCGGCCGGCTTCATCGACGCCGCGCAGTCGATCGTGTACTACGCGCCGAACATCGACTGGCGCAACGAGCCGTTCCGCGAGAAGCTCGAGGCCCGCGTCGGTGCGACGGTCGTCGTCGACAATGACGCGAATGCCGCGGGCTGGGCCGAGTTCCGCTTCGGTGCGGGCCGGCTCGTGAGCGACATGGTCATGCTCACCATCGGCACCGGCGTCGGCGGTGCGATCGTGGCGGGCGACCGGCTGTTCCGCGGTGGCTTCGGCGCGGGCGCCGAGCTGGGCCACCTGCGAGTGGTGCCCGAAGGAATCGCGTGCGGTTGCGGCCGGCGCGGTTGCCTCGAGCAGTACGGCTCCGGTCGCGCCCTGCTTCGCATGGCGAATGAGATCGCGGATGCCGGTGGCGTGGGCCTTGCGCTCGCGAACGCGCGTGCCGAGCATGGCACGCTCGACGGCCGGCTCGTCGGCGCGCTCATCGAGGCGGAGGATCCGGGAGCGATGGCGGCATTGCGCCGGCTCGGCTGGTGGCTCGGCCAGGCCGCGGCGTCGCTCTCTGCGGTGCTCGACCCCCAGCGCTTCGTGTTCGGCGGCGGCGTCGCGGTCGCCGGAGAACTGCTGCTCGACCCGATCCGGGAGGCGTACCTCGAGCACCTGCCCGCCCGCGGCTACCACCCCGAGCCCGACTTCGTCATCGCCGAACTCGTGAACGACGCAGGGGTCGTCGGCGCCGCCGACCTCGCACGGGTCTGGATCGAGGAGCACGCCTGAGCCGCATGGCGGCGATAGGCTGAATCGTCCGTTCGCGACGGAGGGGGGCACACGGTGTTCTACTGGATCATGAAGCACATCGTCGTCGGCCCCATCCTGCTGGCGATCTTCAGGCCGTGGGTCGTCGGCCTCGAGAACATCCCGAAGACGGGTGCCGTGGTGCTCGCCTCGAACCACCTCTCGTTCATCGACTCGGTCTTCCTGCCGCTCGTCGTCGATCGCCGCGTCGTCTTCCTCGCGAAGAGCGAGTACTTCACCGGCAAGGGGCTGAAGGGCTGGGCGACGCGGGTCTTCTTCCAGGCGACCGGCCAGTTGCCGATCGATCGCTCCGGTGGCAAGGCCTCCGAGGCCTCGCTCCTCACCGGCCTTCGCGTGCTCGGCGACGGCGGTGTGCTGGGCATCTACCCCGAGGGCACGCGCAGCCCCGATGCCAACCTCTACCGGGGTCGCACCGGCGTCGCGCGCATGGTGCTCGAGGCCGGAGTGCCGGTCATCCCCGTCGCCATGATCGGCACCGAGAAGGTCATGCCCATCGGCACCCGCCTGCCGAAGGTGCGCCGCATCGGCATCATCATCGGCGAGCCGCTCGACTTCACGCGGTTCCAGGGCCTCGAGGGCGATCGGTTCGTGTTGCGCTCCGTGACCGACGAGCTCGTGTACGAGTTGCGCGCGCTCAGCGGCCAGCGGTACGTCGACGTCTATGCGAGTTCCGTGCGGGAGCAACGCGCCGTGCAAGCGCGGTAGGCTCGTGAGTGCGGCGGCGCAACGTGCGGCGCCGCGTTCCCATTCCCGGCGCGCAGCGCCCGAACCCTTCAGGACACTCCCGTGGTACAGCTCCTCGAGCCCGTCGTCAGCGCAGATCCCTCAGTGATCGACGGCCTCGACTATTGGCGTACCCTGCCCATCAAGCAGCAGCCCGTCTGGCCCGACGCCGATGCGGCGCACGCGGCATCCGCAGAACTGGCCACGCTTCCGCCGCTCGTGTTCGCCGGCGAGGTCGACATGCTGCGCACGCGGCTCGCGAGCGCCTCGCGCGGCGAGGCGTTCCTGCTGCAGGGTGGCGACTGCGCCGAGACGTTCGCCGGTGCCACTGCCGACCAGATCCGCAACCGCGTGAAGACCATCCTGCAGATGGCGGTCGTGCTCACCTATGGCGCGTCGATGCCCGTCGTGAAGATGGGTCGCATGGCCGGCCAGTTCGCGAAGCCCCGGTCGAGTGACACCGAGACCCGCGGCGATGTGACCCTGCCCGCGTACCGCGGCGACATCGTGAACGGCTACGACTTCACCCCGGCGTCGCGCGCGGCCGACCCCGCACGGCTCATCCGCGGGTACCACATGGCCGCGTCGACGCTCAACCTCATTCGCGCCTTCACCCAGGGCGGGTTCGCCGACCTGCGCCAGGTGCACTCATGGAACCAGGGCTTCGCGTCCAATCCGGCGAACGCCAGGTACGAGTCGCTTGCGCGCGAGATCGACCGCGCGATCAAGTTCATGGATGCCTGCGGTGCCGACTTCGAGGCGCTCAAGCACACGGAGTTCTACACGGGCCACGAAGGCCTGCTCATGGACTACGAGCGCCCGATGACCCGCATCGACTCGCGCACCGGAACGCCGTACGACACCTCGTCGCACTTCATCTGGATCGGCGAGCGCACCCGCGACCTCGACGGCGCGCATGTCGACTTCCTGTCGCGGGTGCGAAACCCCATCGGCGTGAAGCTCGGCCCGTCGACGACGCCCGAGACGATGCTCGCCCTCGTCGACAAGCTCGATCCCCACCGGGAGCCCGGCCGCCTCACCTTCATCACCCGGATGGGCGCGGGCAAGATCCGCGATGCGCTTCCGCCGCTGCTCGAGGCGATCAAGCGCAGCGATGCGAATCCGCTGTGGGTCACCGACCCCATGCACGGCAACGGCATCACGACGCCGACCGGCTACAAGACCCGTCGTTTCGACGACGTCGTC
>DASSBT010000131.1:0-2519 GCA_035698465.1 Agromyces sp.
CCGAGCGTGTCGGTGAGGTAGTACACGAGCACGAGGCCGGGCAGCGTGGCGAACCCGCCGGTGCCGATCGAACCGATCGCATACCGGGTCACGACGCCGCGGGACAGGGATCGCTCCGGTGCGGTCATGGTGGCAGTGTACTCACCGGGAGGCGAAGTGGGACAACTGACCTAGACTGTGCCCATGCGCGCGCCCACGGCCACCCCCGAACTGTACGCCAGCCTCACCGACGATGTCGTCGCGTCAGGTTCGGCGACCGCCACCGTTCCCACGCCCTCGACCGGTGAGGTCCTGCACGAGCTGCCGCGTTCCAGCGCCGACGACGTGCGCGACGCCGTCGCGCGGGCACGGTTGGCGCAGCTGGCATGGGCTCGCGCGGGCTTCGCCGAGCGCCGGCGCGTCCTGTTGCGTGCCCACGACCTCATCCTCGACCGACGCGAACTGTTGCTCGACCTCGTGCAACTCGAGAGCGGCAAGACCCGCGGCCAGGCGCTCGAAGAGGTCTACCAGGCGGCATCCGTCACCCGGTACAACGCGCTCACGGCCCGCCGGGTGCTCAGTGCCGAGCGTCGTCACGCGGGGGTGCCCGTCGCGACGACCACGTTCGTGCGCTACCGCCCGAAGGGCGTCGCCGGGGTCATCACGCCGTGGAACTACGCACTCTGCCTTGCCGCGATGGACGTGATTCCCGCGCTCGCGGCCGGCTGCGCGGTCGTGCAGAAGGCCGACGACCAGGGCGCGCTCACGATCCTCGCCCTGCGCCGCGCGTTCATCGACGCGGGCGTGCCCGAGGCGCTGTGGGCCGTGGTCACGGGGCCCGCGAGCGAGGTCGGCGAGGCGCTGACCGACGTCGCCGACTACATCTGCTTCACCGGGTCCACCGCGACGGGCCGCACGATCGCCGAGAAGGCGGCGCGCCGGCTGGTCGGCGCATCGCTCGAGCTCGGCGGCAAGAATGCCATGATCGTGCTCGACGACGTCGACCCCGAGCAGGCGGCGCGCGATGCCGCCTACGCGTGCTTCTCGGCCATGGGCCAGCTCTGCGTCTCGATGGAGCGCATCTACGTGCACCGTTCGGTCGCCGGCCCGTTCACCCGGGCGCTCGTCGACCACCTGAAGTCGGCGACCCTCGGTTCCTCACTCGACTACACGAGCGATTACGGCTCGCTTGCGAGCGCAGCGCAGCTCGGGCGGGTTCGCGCACACCTCGACGACGCGCTCGGGAAGGGCGCGACGGTGATCGCGGGCGGTCGCCCCCGACCCGATGTCGGCCCCTGGTTCTTCGAGCCGACCGTGCTCACCGGGGTCACGGCCGAGATGGATGTGCACGCCGACGAGACCTTCGGAGCGATCGCCTCGCTCTACCTGGTCGACAGCGAGGAGGAGGCGATCCTCGCGGCGAACGCCAGCGAGTACGGCTTGAACGCCTCGGTGCTCACCCGGTCGGCACGCCGGGGCCGTCGTGTCGCCGAAGCCCTCGACGTCGGCAGCGTGAACATCAACGAGGGCTACCGGGGCACGTTCGCCGCGGTCGATGCCCCCATGGGCGGTGTGAAGGCGTCAGGTCTCGGACGCCGGAACGGCCCCGAAGGGCTGAAGCGGTTCGTCGATCCCGTCACGATCTCCCGGTCGACCGGCCTGCTTCAACTGCCGCGGACGGGGCGGGAGTTCGGCGTGCTCGCCGAACCGTTCATGCTGCTCGCTCGGGTGCTCCGCGGCATCCGTCGCCGGTGATCCTGCAGTCGCAGGCGCAGGCGCAGGTCGCTCAGGTCGCTTCGGAGTCGAACGGCGCCGCCTCGCCCGCGCCGAGTGCCTCGAGCTTGCGCTTGCGCTGCAGGTACGCGGAATCCTCGTTCACGGCGGCGCGTGCCACGACGGGCGTCGCGGGTTCGGCGAGAGGGTCGATGTCGCTCAGCGCCTCGCGGATGATGCGACGCGGATCGTACTGACGAGGGTCGAGCTTCTTCCAGTCGACGTCGCTGAAGTCGGGGCCCATCTCTTCGCGCACCCGGTCTTTGGCTCCGTTGGCCATGTCGCGCATGGAGCGTACGAAGCGGCCGAGCTGTGCGGCATAGTGCGGAAGCCGGTCGGGTCCGAGCAGGAAGACAGCGATCACCCCGATGATGAGGAGTTTCTCGAACGTCAGACCGAACACCTCTACAGGATAGTCGGCGGCGAGGCATGTGAACGACGAGGATGCGAGGCCCGTAGGCTATGGGCTCGAGAGCATTCAACGGGAGTCGCCACGTGTCCGAACGAGACCTGAACTGGAAATACGTCGACGAGTCGGTCGTCGAGACCGATGCGGTCGCGAGAGCCAGGCAGCAGTCGCTCGAGCTCGGCATCGAACCGGTCTCGCCCGCGGTCGGCGCGCAGATCGCGCTCATCGCCGCGGCGGCCGGCGCGGAGTCGATCATCGAAGTCGGCACGGGCGTCGGGGTGTCGGGGCTCTGGATGCTGCAGACCGTGCGCACCGCGATGCTCACCTCGATCGACAGCGAGAACGAGTACCAGCAGCA
>DASSBT010000132.1:0-10789 GCA_035698465.1 Agromyces sp.
GCGCAGCTCTTTGAGCTGGGCAACAGTGAGGCCGCGGTATTCGGTCAGCAGAACGGCGGTCGAGCTCTCGAACAGGTTCGTGAGTTCGGCAACCGAGGCTTCCTTGTTCGCCATGGCCACTCCTTGTGTCTTCAACGTGCATCGCGGGAGCGGTGCACGGCCTGGAGCGCTGGCAGGTTCTGGTGTCGTGGGAAAGAAAAAAGCTCCGGCGCAGTTGCGCGGAGCTCGGCCCGAATCATCGGAAAGTCTTCGTCACACCTGCGCGGGCCCTTGCTTTCGCAAGACTTCGGTCGCGCATCTTTTTCAAGGCGCACGACAACCAGCGGTCTTCGGCTCCGACAAGGCTAACGGATGCCGCTGCCGCAACCAAATCGCGGTCAGGGCGGGCCCCGATGCCGACGCCGCCATTGGGAGGAGAATGAGCGCACCACGGGCGTCGTCTCCCGAGTCGGGGCATCCGTCGACGCCCTCGAACGAAGGACCAGATCATGAGCACTGAGACGGCCGTCGGCAGAGTCCCCGAGGGACCCACCGGGCGGCAGATCATCACGTTCGCGAACGTCGACGCCGGCACGGCGCGCCGCGAGGCGCGCGACGTGGCGCGCCTCGACCTCGTGGATGCCCGCGACATCGGTACGTTCGAATCGCTCGAGGAGGTCGATGCCGACGGCGTCTACTTCAGCGCACTCGGCATCGCCGTCGTGGACTCGGCGCCCGAGCAACTCGGTTCGCTCTCGCGTGCGGTCGGCGACTCGACCAGCCCGATCATCGCGGTCGAGCCCGAGGTGTACGTGCACGCCTTCGACACGTTCGAGTCGACCGGAGCCGCAGACGGCGTCGAGACCGCCGACACCGCTGAGACCGGTGCCGTCGACGAGGTCGACATCGCCGAGGTCGACACCGACGACGCAGACGACGACGCCGACGTGGCAGAGACCTACGTCGACACGCCCACCTACACCTGGGGCCTGAAGGCGGTGCGCGCCATCCCGCCGATCCTGCACACCGCGCCGTGGACCGGCACCGGCATCCGGATCGCCATCCTCGACACCGGGATCGACCTCGGGCATCCCGATTTCGCGGGTCGCGTGCTGGCGAGTCAGAGCTTCATCCCTGGCGAACCGGTGCACGACGGGCACTCGCACGGCACGCACTGTGCGGGCACCGCGGCCGGCATCAAGGCCCCCGCGGGCGGCCGGCGCTACGGCGTGGCGCACCATTCGCGCCTGCTCGTCGGCAAGGTGCTGTCGAACTCGGGCAGCGGCACGAGCGGGCAGATCCTGGCCGGCATCGACTGGGCCATCCGAAGCGGCGCCCACGTCATCTCGATGTCGCTCGGCTCGAGGGTGAATGTCGGCCAACCGCACTACACCTATTACGAGCAGGCGGCGGTGGCTGCGCTCGATGCCGGATCACTGATCGTGGCAGCGGCGGGCAACGACGGCTGGTCACCCGTGGGCGCACCGGCCAACAGCCCCTCGGTGCTCGCAGTGGCGGCGCTCGACCAGTCGCTGCAGCGCGCGTCGTTCTCGTGTGTGGCGCTCAACGGCGGCGGCGGCGAGATCAATGTCGCGGCGCCCGGCGTGGCGACGTACTCGTCGGTTCCCGTCGCGAAGGGCTCGTACGGGGTCAAGAGCGGCACGAGCATGGCGACACCGCACGTCGCCGGGGTCGCCGCACGGCTCGCGCAGAAGACCGGCTTCCGCGGCCGGGCGCTCTGGCGCGAGATCGAGCGCACCGCCGTGCCGTTGCCGCAGTCCGCCCAAGAAGTGGGCAAGGGGCTCGCGGTCGTGCCGGTGCGTCGGATGGCCGTCGTGGCGCACCCGCCGACGCCGTGGCGTCCGGGTCCGATCATCGACCCGGGTTCGACCGACCCGGGCTCGACCGACCCGGGCTCGACCGACTCGGGCTCGACCGAGCCGCCGACGTCATGAGCGGCGCGACGACACGAGGAGGGCACGGTGCGTGAGGAACGCCGGCGCCGGGTGCACGTCACCATGCGGGGCGCCGGCGCCGCGGCATCCGGCACACCTCCCCCGGCGCCCCCTCTCGAGACGCTCACCGAGGCCGGACTCGACATCGACGAGCACCTCGACGCGATCGGGGTGGTCACCGGCTGGGCGGATGACGACGCGATCGACCGCCTGCGTGCGATCGACGGCGTGACGGTCGAATTCGAGCGAGGGGTGCAGATCGCGCCGCCGGATGCGCCGGTGCAATAGCGGCATCCGGATGTAGTTGACAACAGTCCACTAACTATTTTATAGTTGACCGCTGTCAATCAATTTCTGGAGTCATATGGCCATCGCTTCGCGCACTCGCGCGCCCAAGAACACTCGCGCGCCCAAGAAGACGGATGCCGCCGCACCCGCCGCACTCTCCGACAACGGCATGACGCACCGCGAAGTGCTCACCGCACTCTCGGGCCTCCTGCTCGGCATGTTCGTGTCGATGCTCGCCTCGACCGTCGTCGGCACCTCGCTGCCGCTCATCATCTCCGACCTCAAGGGCGACCAGGGCGCCTTCACGTGGGTCGTCACCGCGACCCTGCTCGCGACCACCGTGTCTACGCCCATCTGGGGCAAGCTCGCCGACCTCTTCAACCGCAAGCTGCTGCTGCAGATCGCGCTCGTCATCTTCGTGGCCGCATCCGCGATCGCCGGCTTCGCACAAGACCCCGGCACCCTCATCACGATGCGCGTCTTCCAGGGCCTCGGCGCCGGTGGCCTCGCCGCACTCAGCCAGATCGTCATGGCCGACATCATCAGCCCGCGCGAGCGCGGCAAGTACGCCGGCCTCTTCGGCGCCGTGATGGCCGTCGCCACGGTCGGCGGCCCGCTGCTCGGCGGCGTCATCACCGACACGCTCGGCTGGCGCTGGAACTTCTTCGTCGGACTGCCCATCGCCATCGTCGCGCTCGTGCTGCTGCAGCGCACGCTGCACCTTCCCACGCGTCCGAAGACCAAGGTCTCGATCGACTACATCGGCATCGTGCTCATCTCGGCGGGCGTCTCGCTCCTCCTTCTCTGGGTGACGTTCGCCGGCAACGACTTCGACTGGATCTCGATGCCGAGCCTCGTCATGGCCGGCAGCGCAGCGCTCCTGCTCATCGCAGCCGTGGTGGTCGAGTTCAGGGTGAAGGAGCCGGTCATCCCGCTCGGCCTCTTCAAGAGCCGCACCTTCACGCTCTCGGTCGTCGCGTCGCTCTCGGTCGGCGTCGCGATGTTCGGCACTGCCGTGTTCCTCAGCCAGTACATGCAGCTGGCCCGGGGCGCGACGCCCACCGAGTCGGGGCTGCTCACCATTCCGATGATGGCGGGCGTGCTCATCGCGTCGACCATCATCGGCGCACTCGTGAGCCGCCGCGGCAAGTGGAAGGCGTTCATGGTCACGGGTGGCGTGCTCATGGTCATCGGCAGCGTGCTGCTCTCGCAGTTGCAATACGACACGCCGTTCTGGTTCGTCGGTGTCGCGATGTTCGTGCTCGGCGCGGGCGTCGGCATGCTCATGCAGAACCTCGTGCTCGTCGTGCAGAACACCACCGAGGTGAAGAACATGGGCGTCGCCACGAGCGCCGTCACGTTCTTCCGCAGCCTCGGCGGCACCGTCGGCGTCGCCGTCATGGGCTCGATCCTCGGCACCGTCGCCGCAGAGCACATCAAGAGCGGCATCGCCGGGCTCGAGCCCGAGCAGCAGGCGGTGGCGGCGAAGACCCTTGCCGGCGGCGTGATCCCGCAGATCAGCGAGCTTCCCGACTTCCTGCGGGTCATCGTCGAGTCGGCCTACGGTGCCGGGGTCGGCAGCACCTTCCTCGCGGCCGTGCCGCTCGCGATCGTGACGCTGATCACGGTCGCCTTCCTCCCGAACATCGACCTCGGCACCAAGAACGCGATTCAGCTGGCGAAGGCCCAGCAGGTGACGGATGCCGCAGGCACGGGACATGGGGCGGATGCCGCGGAGGCGCGCCATGGGGCGGATGCCGCGGGTTCCGCATCGGCACCCGCCGACACGCGCGAGCGCCAGGCTCGCGAACGCGAAGACGCCGAGGACGCCGCGATCGATGCGGCCGCGGCATCCGTCGCTCTCGCTCCCGTGGGCCTCGCACACGACCCCGCCACCGGCGCGGTCGAGGCCGTGCAGGTGCCGTCAGGCTCCGGTCGCGACCGCTCCCGGGACGAATAGGATCTGGTCATGAACACCTCCGCCGCGGGCACCCTGCACACGGCCACCGACGACGAGATCGCCGCGGTCGAAGAGCAGTTGCGACGGCTCTTCGTGCGGGTACGGGCCGTCTGGAAGGAGGCCGCGGCATCCGTGCACCCCGAGCTCCAGCCGGTCGGCTACAAGATCCTCTCGGCCGTGGTGCACCGTGGGCGCATGCACGCGAGTGCGATCGCCGAGGCGCTCGAGATCGACCGGAGCGTCGTCAGCCGCCAGGTGAAGCAGCTGGAGTCATTCGGCCTGACGCGCAGCGTCGCCGACCCGAACGACGGACGAGCGCGGTTCATCGAGGCCACCCCCGCGGCGATCGAGAGCGTCGGAGTGCGCGGATCACGGATGCAGCGGCAGCTCTATGCGCGGCTGCGCACCTGGCCGAGCGACGACGTCGACGAGTTGGCGCGGTTGCTCGAACGGCTCGCCACCGACGTCGTGGCGGCGCCGCCTTCGGCGTCAGTCTCGTGACAGGTTCGGTCGCGTAAGTGGATCGAGTCGGTGGATCGAGGTTCAGGTTCGGCGGAGATGCTCGCGTAGGCCGGGGATTGCGAAGTCGAGCCGGCCTCGTCCCGCGGGCTGGATCAGGCCCGCGTCGATGAGCCGGGCGCGGTAGTTGCCTATGGTGTTCCTCTGGTCGCCGAGACGCCGACCAATGTCCGCGGTCGTCGCGGGCCCGTCGTCTTCGGACATGGCCCGTAGGAAGTCGAGGTCTTTGGGTGACGCGGTGGATAGTGCGGCGTCGATGACGACACGGGTGTTGCGCCGGTGGGCGGCGGACAGGGCAAGGTCGACGTCCTTGGCCGTCAGTGGAGCGTCGGTGGCTTCGGCCAGCTGCCAGACGTGGTAGCCGACCAGTTGGATAAGGAACGGGTAGCCGCCGGTCGACACCGCGGCGGTCCGAATCAGGGCGGGATCCAGCTGGTGGGTGAGTCCGGCGAACGTCTCCCGGTAGGAGGTCTCGACCTCGTCGATGGCCGCGGTGTGCAGGTCGATACGGTCGGCGCGGCGCAGGAACGTAGCCACGCCTTCGTTGAGCAGGTCGGACACGGCGGCGGGAAGACCTGCGAAAACGATGGCGATCGGCAGTCCGTCGCGGATGAAGTGCTGCACGGAGGCGGCCAGCTGGGCCAATTCGTCCCGGTCGGCACCGTGGATCTCATCCAGGGTGATGGCCAGCCCGGTCCCGTGTCCATCCAACAAGTGCAGCAACTGTTCGCCCACCTGCCGCCATCCGGCCTGCTGCGCCGGGGGGAGTTCGGTGGTGATGGAGAACCCGGCCGCGCCGATCCCGGTGACCTTCCGCCCGGCGGGCCCGTCCCCGAGTTCCTCGGCGACCGTGCGCATGGACTCGCCGATCCGACCCAAGAACCCACGCGTTGCCGTCTCCGATACCACGACCCATCCTCGGGCGCGCGCGGCGTCCTCCGCCTCGCCCAGCATGACGGTCTTGCCGATGCCCCGCGCGCCGGTGAAGATGGTCAACAGGCCCGGTGCCCCGGAGCGGAGTCGGAGTCCATAGACGAATTCGTCCAAGAGCCCGGCACGGCCGATCAATTGCGGGGGCTCGGCACCCGCCGTGGGGCGGAAAGGGTTCTGCACCTGTTCGATCGTCATCCGGTCCTCGTGTGAATATCTGTGTACGTAGTGTACTTCAGTGTACACGGTGTATCCGGTGTATGTGTATGGACGGGTGCTTGGTCCGATGCGATCCTCACGTCCATTGCTGAACGAACTGTCCTACGAGACCAGCTCATCCGCTGCGCAGATAACCTCGACTCGTTCGAAATGCGCCCGCAGGCGGATCGGTTTGCGAGACAGCCAGTTCGACCGTGACCCTCGCCGGCGCGCGACGGTCGAGCCAAACGTTCGTCCTGGCCACGCGCTTCGCTCTGTAGCAGTTCACGCTACGGTGGACTCGCCTGAGCGGGTGCGTTCGGTTGAGGAAGGGCTCCATTCTCTTGAGGATTCCTGCACGTATGCGCATTCTCGCGGCCAGTGCGATAGCGGCGGTCGCTTCCCTCGCGGTGGTGGGATGTACGGCCGGCACTGCGCCGCCTAGGGAGTCGCCCGAGTCAACGTCATCGGGAAGTGTCGCCTCCGAGTCGGACGTGCATGAAGTGGATCTCGGCGACGGACGTGTACTGTTCATGACCTGCGCCGGCACAGGCAGTCCGACCGTGCTGCTGGAATCGGGGTACCACGAATCCTCTGACGCGTGGATGCTCGCAGAAGACGACACCGACCGGTCCGTGTACGCCCGTCTCGCGGATCGGTACCGCGTCTGCGCGTACGACCGGGCTGGGACGCTTCTCTTGCTGAACGGGGCGCAATCGGTGACAGGCAGGACGACACCGGTCCCGATGCCCCGCACAGCAGCCGACGTGGTCGAGGACCTGCACGCAGGCTTTGAAGGCAGTGGCGAGCAAGGCCCCTTCATCCTCACCGCGCACTCCCTCGGCGGATTCTTCGCCCGCCTATACGCCCAGACATATCCCGAGGACCTCAGTGGGCTCGTCTTCGTCGACGCCTTCCCGCTCGAGATCCCCGAGCTGTTCGGAGACAAGTGGCCGGCGTATAAGGCGGTGCTGGACTCAACCGGCGGCGGCGCCGCAGTCGAGGACTACGAGCAGATCGACATCGAGGCAAGCATCGCCCAGCTGAAAGAGGCGCCCTTCCCGGAGATTCCCGTCGCGGTGATCACGAAAGGAGAGCCGTTCCAGGGCCTCCCCGACAGTCCTGTCGGATTCACTGCCGCCGACCTCGAGACCGCATGGGTCGCCGGTCAGTCCTACCTCGTCGCCCTGCGGCCGAACACCCCACACTTGATCGCCACCGGCAGCGACCATTACATCCACGTGCGTCAACCCGACCTCGTAGAAGCGATGGTCGACATCGTCGCCAACCGCGCAATCCGCTGACCCACGGCACCTCCCACAACTGTCCACACCGACACGACGGCGTCCCGTGGGACGGTCCATCACCGCGCCGACGCGTCAGTGCCACGGCCGGGGTAAGCCGGCGGTGCAGACGCTTGGCGGAGTGCGGCGCGCACTGGCCTCTCGCCGATAGCGGTCGGGGAGTCGAGCGTTACTCGGGCGTGCTGGACCATTGCGACGTGAGGGCGAACCTGTACCACCCTTCGTTGGCCTCTACGTCTGCGGGTTCGAGCCCTTCGGGATATACGAGCCTCACATGAGCGAGGATTTCATCGCCCTCAAGCGTCACGGTGTCGCCGTCGATTTCACGGGTTCCGTCCCCATCGGGGATCTCCACGTATGTCGCCGCACTCCGATCGCCAAGAGTTGCTCAGGGTCCCAGACCGACTGCGGATCGAGATCCATATCGTGGAGCAACTGGTAGGTCTCGGTGTAGCTGAAAAGACCGCTGCGCATGTTGAGCAGTTGTTCGATGATGATGTTCTCGCCGTTCGGGATGTCCGGACGGTACTTCGACACCGGGTCGTCGAGCGCGATCTTGCCCTCCTGGACCAACTGCACGATGACGGTGGCCGTCCACATCTTCGTGGTCGACCCGACACGCACGTGGTCGTCGAGCGACACCGGGACCGAACCGCCGAGCTCAGTGGTGCCATATGTCGCCGAGACCTCGCCGTCGGGAGTGCGGATCAGCATCGCCGCACCCGGAACCATCATGCTCTTCGCGAGTCGAACGAACGAAGCGATCAGAGCGGCGCTGTCAAGCGGCAACTGGGGCGCTCGACCGCTCGCAGTCGGTGACTCGAACGGGACCGGTTCAGTGCCTCCGGTGCACGCCGTCATCGTGATGGCAAACGCCAGTGCCGCGGACACGCCAATGATCCGTTTCGGGGGTGTTCGCAACCGTGGTCGCTTTCCGGCAACAGACATCTCGCCAATCCTCAGCACGTCAGCGGATGACTTGCGCGAGTTGCTCGCATTGTCACCACTGAACGTGCACCTTGGGGCCTCGACGCAAGCCGGTCCGCGAGCGGGACTCTCGAGCACAGGCCTCAAGGGTTGAGAACGATTCGTGATCGTTGTGGGGATCCGATCCCGTTGGAACCCCCCGCAAGAATGCCCGGTCCCGGGGCGGGACGAACGCTACAGCCGTGCGGCGGGTTGAAGGGGGTTCGCTTCGACAGGCTCAGCGAACGAGGAGACCCAGCGAGGGGCAGGCTCAGCCAGCGGATGCCGCGGGCAGCCGCACGGTGAACCGCGTGGCGCCGGGCGAGCTCGCCACCTCGACCGTGCCGTCGTGCGCCTCGACGACCGCGCGCACGATCGCGAGGCCGAGGCCCGTGCTCCCGGCCCGTCGCGACCGCGATGAGTCGCCGCGGGCGAACCGCTCGAACAGCGTTTCGGCGACCTCGGGCGGAATGCCCGGTCCGTCGTCTGAGACCGACAGCACGACCGCATCGCCGTCGTGCTCGAGTGCGGCGACGACGCTCGTGCCCTCTGGCGTGTGCACGCGCGCGTTGGCGAGCAGGTTCATGACGGCCTGGCGCAGCCGGGGTTCGTCGCC
Organism: Agromyces sp.; assembly: GCA_035698465.1. Classification (GTDB taxonomy): domain Bacteria; phylum Actinomycetota; class Actinomycetes; order Actinomycetales; family Microbacteriaceae; genus Agromyces. The sequence goes on from DASSBT010000132.1 coordinate 8,716, forward strand.
GGTGACGACGGCCGCGGCATCCGGAAGCCGCACCTCCCACTCGTGGTCGGGACCGGCCGCCTGCGCATCGCCGACGGCCTCGACGACGACGTGGCCGAGGTCGACGGGCAACGCGGTCAGTTCGCGCCCCTCGTCGAGGCGGGCGAGCAGCAGCAGGTCTTCGACGAGCTCGGTCATGCGCACCGATTCCGACTCGATGCGGTCGATGGCGTGCAGCACGTCGGGCGGCAGCTCTCCGCCGTGCATGCGAGTGAGCTCGGCGTAGCCGCGGATCGACGCGAGCGGGGTGCGCAGCTCGTGGCTCGCGTCGGCGACGAAGCGGCGCACCTTCTGCTCGCTCTGCTCGCGTGCAGAGAGGGCGGATGCCACGTGCCCGAGCATCCGGTTGAACGCCGTGCCGAGCCGGCCCACCTCTGTGCGCTCCTCGTCGACCGGCACCCGCTCGGCGAGGGCCACGTCGCCCCGATCGAGCGGCAGCTTCGAGACTCGCTGAGCGGTGGCGGTGACCTCGGCGAGCGGGCTGAGCGCCCGCCGCACGACGACCGAGCCGAGGGCGACGGCGAGCAGCAGCCCGCCGAGGGCGACGAGTGCGATCGTGAGCGCCAGCTGCGCGGTGTCGGCGTTGACCGCGGCAAGCGGCAGGGCGAGCACGACGGCGACGCCGTCGGTGCCGGGTGGTTCGATGGCGAGCGCGCGGTACGAGCCGAGGCGGTCGACGTCGATCGTGTGCGGTGCCCCGTCGACCGGCACCGTCGCCAGGATCTCCGCGATCGGGGCCGGCAGGTCGAGCACACGCCCCGCGTCGGCGATGTACCCGGCCCGGGCGGCGCCGTCGGCGCGCACGAGCGCCGCGAGGGTTCCGGCTGCCTGGCCGGGCACCGTCAGGATGAAGTCGGGCTCGGTCGACGGGTCGCCCGGGAATCCCGGCGGCTGCGCCTCGATCGCGACGTTCGCACGCGAGATGGCGTCGTCGAGACTCGCGTCCAGTGCGGTGACCGACGAGCCGTGGAAGACGGCGACGCTCACCAGACCCACGATCGCCGAGACGAGCACGAGGAGCCCCGCGACGATCAGCAGCAGGCGCCGGCGCAGCGTCAGCGGTGGGCGGCGGGCTGCGGCATCCGTCGCGGCATTGGTCGCGGCATCCGTCGCCGCATCGGTCGCGGCATCCGTCGAATCCTGCCCGGCCGGTGTTCGCGATGCGCGCGACGCCGCGGCGTGGCCGGGGTCGCCCGGCTTGGTCATCCGACGGCTTTCAGCATGTAGCCAGCGCCCCGCACCGTGTGGATCATCGGCTCGCGCCCGGCGTCGATCTTCTTGCGCAAGTACGAAATGTAGAGCTCGACCACCGACTCCTTGCCGCCGAAGTCGTACGACCACACGCGGTCGAGGATCTGCGCCTTGCTCAGCACGCGCCGTGGGTTGCGCATCAGGAAACGCAGCAGCTCGAACTCGGTCGCGGTGAGCTCGATCGGCGTGCCGCCGCGCTCCACCTCATAGGAGTCCTCGTTGAGGCTGAGGTCGCCGACGCTGAGCACCGGGTCCTTCGCCTGCGCGAGGGTGAGCGTCGAGCGGCGGATGAGTCCGCGCAGACGCGCGACCACCTCTTCGAGGCTGAACGGCTTCGTGACGTAGTCGTCGCCACCCGCGGTCAGCCCGACGATGCGGTCGTCGAGCGAGTCCTTCGCGGTGAGGAACAGCACGGGCGTCTCGGTGCCGTCGGCGCGCACGCGCTGCAACACCTCGAGCCCGTCGATGTCGGGCAGCATGATGTCGAGCACGATCGCGTCGGGCCGGAACTCGCGTGCCACCTTCACGGCGCCGATCCCGTCGGACGCGGTGCGCACGTCCCAGCCCTCGTAGCGCAGGGCCATCTTGAGCAGCTCGGTCAGCGAGTGCTCGTCATCGACGACGAGCACGCGCACCATCGAGCCGTCGCCCTTGGCGATCAGCGGGGCGCGGTGCGGGGTGGTCGAGGCGGAGCTCATCACTCCAGTATCCGCTGCGGCCTGTGCGTTTCCTATGCGTTGCGTGAGTGGATGCCGCCCGGATGCCGCAGGCGCACGGATGCCGC
>DASSBT010000133.1:0-17906 GCA_035698465.1 Agromyces sp.
GATCGTCGTCGGCGGCAAGGACCTCGCGTCGACGAGCGGCAAGGAGCTGTTCGCGCTCCGCAGCCGGATGCAGCCGGTCTTCCAGGACCCGTACGGCTCGCTGAACCCGTTGCGCAACATCGGCAACACCATCTCGGAGCCGCTGTTCACCCACAAGATCGGTACGAAGTCATCACGCCGTGAGCGGGTCATGGAGTTGCTCGACCAGGTGTCGCTGCCGCGCACGCTCATCGGGCGGTACCCGAACGAGCTCTCCGGCGGACAGCGCCAGCGCATCGCGATCGCACGTGCGCTCGCGCTGAAGCCCGAGATCGTCGTGCTCGACGAGGCGGTCTCCGCCCTCGACGTGCTCGTCCAGGCGCAGATCCTGCGTCTGCTCGCCGACCTGCAGGCCGAGCTCGGGCTCACCTACCTGTTCATCACGCACGACCTCGCGGTGGTGCGCGTCATCGCCGACAACGTGTGCGTGATGCAGCAGGGCAGGATCGTCGAGGCGGCGACCACCGACGAGGTGTTCGACAACCCGAAGGAGCAGTACACGCGCGACCTGCTCGCGGCCATTCCCGGCGCGAACATCGAACTCGGCGCGTAGTCGCCGACGTCGCAGACGCCCGGTTCCGGCACTGGCCGGGGCCGGGCGTTCGGCGTTCACTCGGGCAGGCACGCTAGGCTGTACGGGCGCGAGTCGTCATCCACGGCAGGTCCGCGCTCCCACAGACTCCCATCAAGCGCATCCGCGCCGCAACGACGAGCCGGTTTCCGGTGCACGACGGCGGCGGCGGATGCCCCACCACGAGGACACCACATGGCGAACGCCACCCGCAACGACCTGCGCAACGTCGCGATCGTCGCCCACGTCGACCACGGCAAGACGACGCTCGTCGACGCCATGCTGAAGCAGACCCACTCATTCGCCGACCACGCCCACGTCGACGAGCGCGCCATGGACTCGAACGAGCTCGAGCGTGAGAAGGGCATCACGATCCTCGCGAAGAATACCGCCATCGAGTATGACGGCGTGCACGCGACATCCGGACCCGTCACCATCAACGTCATCGACACCCCCGGCCACGCCGACTTCGGCGGTGAGGTCGAACGCGGCCTCTCGATGGTCGACGGCGTCGTGCTGCTGGTCGATGCGAGTGAGGGTCCGCTGCCGCAGACCCGGTTCGTGCTGCGCAAGGCGCTCGAAGCACGCCTGCCGGTGATCCTGCTCGTGAACAAGACCGACCGGCCCGACGCGCGCATCGACGAGGTCGTCGCCGAGAGCCAGGACCTCCTGCTCGGCCTGGCCTCCGACATGGCCGACGACGCGACATCCGCCGGCACCGATGACGAGCTCGACCTCGATGCGATCCTCGACGTGCCCGTCGTCTACGCGTCGGGCAAGGCCGGCCGCGCGTCGACGGTGAAGCCCGAGAACGGCAGCCTCCCCGAGAGCCCCGATCTCGAACCGCTCTTCGAGGCGATCCTCGAGCACGTTCCGGCGCCGACCTACGACGACCAGGCGCCGCTGCAGGCGTGGGTCACGAACCTCGACGCCTCGCCGTTCCTCGGCCGGCTCGCGCTCCTGCGCGTGTTCAACGGCACGATCAGGAAGGGCCAGACCGTGGCGTGGGTGCGCCACGACGGCACGCACTCGAACGTGCGCGTGACCGAACTGCTCAAGACGAAGGCACTCGACCGGTTCCCCGCCGAAGAGGCCGGGCCCGGCGACATCATCGCCGTCGCCGGCATCGAGGAGATCACGATCGGCGAGACGCTCGCCGACCCCGATGACGTGCGCCCCCTTCCCGCCATCCACGTCGACGACCCGGCGATCTCGATGACGATCGGAACGAACACCTCGCCGATCGTCGGCAAGGTCAAGGGCCACAAGCTCACCGCTCGCATGGTGAAAGATCGCCTCGACCGCGAGCTCGTCGGCAACGTCTCGCTCAAGGTGCTCGACATCGGCCGACCCGACGCCTGGGAGGTGCAGGGTCGCGGTGAGCTCGCGCTCGCGATCCTCGTCGAGCAGATGCGTCGTGAGGGCTTCGAGCTCACCGTCGGCAAGCCGCAGGTGGTCACGAAGACCGTCGACGGCAAGGTGCACGAGCCCTACGAACATCTCACGATCGACGCGCCCGAGGAGTACCTCGGCGCGATCACGCAGCTGCTCGCCGCGCGCAAGGGTCGCATGGACGGCATGGCGAACCACGGAACCGGCTGGGTGCGCATGGAGTTCATCGTGCCGAGCCGTGGTCTCATCGGGTTCCGCACCGAATTCCTCACCATCACGCGTGGCACCGGTATCGCGAACGCGATCTCGCACGGGTACGACGAGTGGGCGGGAACGATCACGACACGGAGCAACGGCTCGATCGTCGCCGACCGGGCCGGGGTGGTCACGCCGTTCGCGATCATCGCCCTCCAGGAACGCATGACCTTCTTCGTGAACCCCACCGAAGAGGTCTACGAGGGCATGGTGATCGGCGAGAACTCGCGCGGCGACGACATGGACGTGAACATCACGAAGGAGAAGAAGCTGACGAACATGCGTCAGTCCACCTCCGACACGTTCGAGTCGATGACGCCCTCGCGCCAGTTGACCCTCGAAGAGTGCCTCGAGTTCGCCCGTGAAGACGAGTGCGTCGAGGTCACCCCCGCGAAGGTGCGCATCCGCAAGGTCGAACTCGACCAGACGGCTCGTGCGCGTGCGGTGTCACGCCTCAAGAAGCAGGCATAGGCCGGCCGCCGCCACGATCTCGAATGGATGCTTCGTGCGTTTCGGCGCGGCATCCGTGATTTCATTGCGCCCTGCGCAATGGAAAGCGGTTGCTGAGCAACGAACATCACACTCGGGTAACGGAGGAACTTCCCAGATTCGGTGCGTAAGTTAGGCGAGATTGCCTCACGAACCCCGACTGGATACGTAACTCACCCGAATGAATCCCCCGAAGCACGGCCGTCGTGCCGCCCCGAAGCCCCCTGCCCGATTCCGTACCCGCACCACCCGCTATTCCACCCGCCGTCCCGCCGCGGCCACGACGTCGACCGCGACCGCGACGCCGACCGCGACCGCGTCGGCCCGTCGCAAGCCCGCCGATCGACGCTCCCTTCGGCCGGCGTTCTCGGTGCTGGCCATGACGTTCGCCGGCGGGATGGCGCTCGCCACGAGCGTCCCGGCGCTCGCGATCTCGGCGACCGACTCCGAGCCGCGTGCGTCCGTGTATGCGCCGGTCGAGGACACGGTCTCGTACGCACCGCAGTCCATCGAGGTCGCGAGCGAGGCCGAGATGCCGCTGCTCACCGGCGGTGGCTACTCCGTCGAGGCCGCCCCGCCGCCCATCGTCTCGCAGGTCGCCAGCCTCGGCAGTGTGTCGCTCCTCGAGAGCGATCTGATCGTGTGGCCCGTGGTCACCTGGGAGAAGCGTGCGTCGGGGTTCGGTCCCCGGTCTGCGCCGTGTTCGGGCTGCTCCACCTTCCACGACGGCATCGACTTCAATCCCGGCGCCGGCACGCCCGTGATGTCGATCGCCGACGGCGTCGTCGTGCTCGCCACCGAGAACGGCGGCGGGCTCGGCGTCAACGTCGAGGTGCAGCACAACATCGGCGGCGAACTCATCACGAGCTCCTACGCCCACATGGAGTACGGATCGCTGGCCGTGAGCGAGGGACAGCAGGTCACCGCAGGCCAGCCGATCGGCCTCGTCGGCTCGACCGGCCAGTCCACCGGACCGCACCTCCACCTCGAGATGTTCGGTGCCGACGGCGTGCGGTTCGACGGGTTCGCGTGGCTCAGCTCGCGGATCGGCTGAACACGACAGGCGGCTGAGCCGGAGTCGCGGCGCCTTCCACGACCGCGTTCGCCGATCAGGCTCCGCCGAACCTCGGTTCGCGCTTCTCGATGAATGCGGCGATGCCCTCGTGCCTGTCATCGGTGCGGAAGGCGTCGGCGAACCCTTCGACCTCGAGCTCTGACGCGACATCCGTCGGTCGTCCGGCCGCGGTCACGAGCACGCGCTTGGCGAGAGCCACGGCCGACGCCGAGTTCGCCGAGATCTCGGCGATGGTCGCGCGCGCTCCCTCGAGCAGCGCAGCACGATCCGTGAAGCGGCGCGCGACGAGCCCTGCGGCGACCGCCTCCTCGATGCCGATGCGGCGTCCCGAGTAGATGAGTTCCTTCGCGCGCGCCGAGCCGACCGCGCGGGGGAGTCGCACGGTGCCGCCGAAGCCGGGGATGAGGCCGAGCTTCACCTCGGGCTGGCCGAAGGTCGAGGCATCGGTGGCATAGATGAGGTCGCATGCGAGTGCGAGCTCGAGGCCACCGCCGAGTGCGAACCCGTCGACGCAGGCGATCACGGGGGCGGGCAGCGACTCGATCGCGGCCGCGGCTCGGTGCCCGAGACGGGAGACCTCCGCCGCCTCCTCGGGCGAGAGCGACACCATGCCGCGGATGTCGGCTCCCGCGACGAACGCCCTGCCGCCGGCTCCCACGAGCAGCACGCCGCGAATGTCGGCACCCTCCTGCGCGAGCGAGAGGAACGTCGACTCGAGCTCGGCGAGCACCGAGGCCGAGAGCGCGTTCAACGAGCTCGGCCGGTCGATCGTGACGACCGCGACGGTGCCGTCTCGTTCGACCCGGACAGCGGCATCGTCAGGGTGGCTCGTGCTGGCGGCATCCGACATCGTCATCGATCCTCTCCGGTGGGCCCGCGCCGCACCGCGATCCACGCTACGCCATGGCCGGATGCCGGAGGACGGACGAGTAGACTCCCACCCGATCCCACCATTTGCAGAAGGAGTTCCATGTCGACCATGAAGCCGCCCAGAGTCGTGACCGCCATCGCGATCGCCGGTATTGTCGCGACGTTGCTCACGGGCTGCTTCGGCAATCCCGTCGAGGATCTCGTGAACCGGGGCGTGGAAGACGCGGTCGAGGGCGCGACCGGCGGAGACGTCAGCCTCGGCGGCGAGCTTCCCACCGACTTCCCGACGTCGGTGCCCCTCATCGACGGCAAGATCGGCGTCGCCGCCGGTGCAGGAAATGCCGACGGATGGATGGTGGTGATCACCTCGACGGCCGCTGACCCTCTCGCCGACGCGGCGACCGCCCTCGAGGGAGCCGGTTTCGCCGAAGACCCCGCCGCCGCCGCCGCCAGCGAGGTCGCAAGGGTCTTCTCGAACGACGAGTACCTCGTGGCCCTTGTCGGATCCGGTGAGACGGTGACGTACACGGTGACCGTGCAGCCGTGAGCGACGCCCTCGCGCCGCCGAGCGAGGCCGTCGCCCCGCCGAGCGTGGCCGCACGAGCGGGCACCTTCGCGTTCGCGCTCGTCATCGGCATCATCTACGGTGCGGTCGCAACCGTCGGACACCGCCTCGAATTGCGCATCGGCGACATCGTCATCCCCTGGGGTCTGGTCGCGGCCCTCGTCGGCGTGCTCGCTCTGCTCCTGGGCTTCAGGCTGGTCGCGGGCGGCCGACTCGCCGCGGCCGGCGCCGCCGTCGGCATCGTGGGAACCGTCGCACTGCTGACGCTTCCCGGCGTCGGCGGTAGCGTACTCGTCGCGGGCGACGTGGTCGGTACGATCTGGGCCGTCGGCCCCGCGCTCATCGCCGTCCTCGTCGTCGCCTGGCCGAGGCTTCCGGCGAGAAGCCGCGACGGGGCCGACGCCGCATAGACTGGAGTCCAGTCTTCCGAAAGGACAGCGAGCCACCGTGACCTATGTCATCGCCCTGCCGTGTGTCGACGTCAAAGACCGCGCCTGCGTCGACGAATGCCCCGTCGACTGCATCTACGAGGGCGATCGCATGCTCTACATCCATCCCGACGAGTGCGTCGACTGCGGTGCCTGCGAGCCCGTGTGTCCCGTCGAGGCGATCTACTACGAAGACGACCTGCCCGAGGAATGGGCTGACTACTACAAGGCCAACGTCGAGTTCTTCGACGAGATCGGCTCGCCCGGTGGCGCAGCGAAGACCGGCGTGATCCCCAAGGACCACCCGGTCGTCGCCGTCCTGCCGCCCCAGGTGCACTGACGATGGGGCTCGGGGCCCTCCCCGACTATCCGTGGGATCTCATGGCGCCGTATCGCGAGCGCGCCGAAGCACACGAGGGCGGCCTCGCCGACCTCTCGATCGGCTCGCCCGTCGATCCGACGCCCGACGTCGTGCGCGCGGCGCTCGCGGGTGCCACCGACGCGCACGCGTATCCGCAGACCGTCGGCACTCCCGCGCTGCGTGAGGCGATCGTGGCGTGGTTCGCGCGGCGGCGCGGGGTCAGCGGGCTCGATGCGGCATCCGTGCTGCCGACCATCGGCTCGAAAGAGCTCGTCGCGCTGCTGCCGTTCATGCTCGGCCTCGGCGAGGGCGATGTCGTGGTGCACCCCCGCGCCGCGTATCCGACCTACGAGATGGGGGCGCTCTTCGCGGGCGCCCGCGCGTTCGCCTCCGACGAGCCCGCCGAGTGGCCGGTGGCGACGAGACTGATCTGGCTGAACTCGCCGGGCAACCCCGACGGCCGCGTGCTCTCGGTCGACGAACTGCGCGCCGCGCGATCCCGGGCCCGCGAACTCGGCGCCGTGATCGTCAGCGACGAATGCTACGCCGAACTCGGCTGGGACGGCCGGTGGGCCGACGAGCCCGTGCCGAGCCTGCTCGACCCTCGGGTGACCGGCGGCGACACGCATCACGCGCTCGCGGTCTACTCGCTCTCGAAGCAGTCGAACATGGCGGGCTACCGTGCCGCCTTCATCGCCGGATGCCGCGAATCCATCGCGCGGCTCACGAACGTGCGCAAGCACGCGGGCCTCATGCTCCCTGCGCCGCTCCAAGCCGCGATGGTCGCCGCACTCGGCGATGATGAGCACGTGCGAGTGCAGAAGCACCGCTATCGCGAACGCCGCGAGATGCTGCGCCCGGCGCTCGAGACGGCCGGGTTCCGCATCGACCGCAGCGAAGGCGGCCTCTATCTCTGGGCCACCGAAGGTCGCGACGCGTGGGACTCGATCGGGAGGCTCGCCGACCTCGGTATCCTCGCCGGCCCCGGTCACTTCTACGGCGTGCACCACCCCGAGCACGTCCGGCTGTCGCTCACGGCGTCAGACGAGCGCATCTCAGCGGCCGCGAATCGATTGCACGCGGCATCCGCCCACTGAGCAGTCCTGTGCGGACCTGCAACGGATGCCCCGTTCTCTTGGCGGATGCGACAGTGCCCCCCGACCGCGTCTAGGCTGTATTCGGACCGCGGCTCCCTTCGGCCCCGATCGGAAAGCAGGTGAGCGCGCAAGTGACGATCACAGGAGGCGCCGTGGGCGACGTCGTGAACCAGGCGAACGGGCAGACCCCCGACGTCGCAGCCACTCTCAGCTTCCCCGGCGGCAGCGCCGAGTTCCCGATCCGCCAGGCCGCCTGTGGCAACTCGAGCATCGATCTCTCGACGCTCACCCGCCAGACCGGCCTGACCGGTCTCGACTACGGGTTCGTCAACACCGCGTCCACGCGGTCCGAGATCACCTTCATCGACGGCGAGCAGGGCATTCTGCGGTATCGCGGGTACCCGATCGAGGCGCTCGCGCAGAACTCGACCTTCCTCGAGGTCGCATGGCTCCTCATCTACGGCGAACTTCCGACCGCCGACCAGCTCGGCGAGTTCGACGAGAAGATCCGCCGCCACACCCTGCTGCACGAAGACCTGAAGCGGTTCTTCTCCGCGCTGCCGCACACCGCGCATCCGATGGCCGTGCTCTCGAGCGCGGTCTCGGCACTCTCGACCTTCTACGAGGACTCCTCCGACCCGCAGAACCACGACGACGTCGAGCTCACGATGGTGCGCCTGCTGGCGAAGCTGCCCGTGATCGCCGCGTACGCGCACAAGAAGAGCATCGGCCAGGCCTTCCTCTACCCCGACAATTCGCTGAGCTTCGTCGACAACTTCCTGCGCCTGAACTTCGGCAACATGGCAGAGCCGTACGGCATCGACCCGGTGCTCTCCAAGGCGCTCGACCGGCTCCTCATCCTGCATGAAGACCACGAGCAGAACGCCTCGACCTCGACCGTGCGCCTGGTCGGCTCCACCGGTGCGAACCTGTACGCCTCCATCTCGGCCGGCATCCAGGCGCTCTCGGGGCCGTTGCACGGTGGTGCGAACGAGGCAGTGCTGCAGATGCTCGCCGACATCCGTGATTCGGGTGAGGGCGTCGCGAAGTTCGTCGACCGCGTCAAGCGCAAGGAAGACGGCGTGAAGCTCATGGGCTTCGGCCACCGCGTCTACAAGAACTACGACCCGCGAGCGCGGCTCGTGAAGGAGTCGGCCGACGAGGTGCTGGCCGGCCTCGGCGTGAAGGACCCGCTGCTCGACCTCGCGAAGGAGCTCGAGCAGATCGCCCTCGAAGACGACTACTTCAAGGAGCGACGGCTCTACCCGAACGTCGACTTCTACACGGGCGTCATCTACAAGGCGATGGGCTTTCCGACGCGCATGTTCACGGTGCTCTTCGCCATCGGACGCCTGCCCGGGTGGATGGCGCACTGGCGCGAGATGAACCTCGACCCGCAGACGAAGATCGGCCGCCCCCAGCAGCTCTACGTGGGCGAGCCCGAACGCAGGTACCCCGGCGCCTGAGCCGGCTCCGCCGCCGACGTGACCTCATGCCTGGGGTCGTCGGAGAGCACCGCACGCGGGTCGAGGTGCACGCCCGCGAGCATGCACCGCACCGAGCCGCCGGCGAGCTCGATCGTGGGCACGTCGAGCGTGAGCACGGTCGCGGTGCGCTCGATCACGGCCAGCTGGTGCGGGAGCAGCGCCTCGAACGCGCGACGTGACAGCGCGAGCACGCGCCCGTCGCGGCCGTCGAGCTCGATCGCGTTGCCGCAGAACTCCGAGACCTGCGCGGCCGAGAGCGGCACGACGTCGCGGCGGCCGCGTGCCGCGAGCCGGCTCGCGACCTCTGCCCGTCGCGACGGTGAGACGATCAGGTCGAGCCCCGCCAGGGCGAACTCGGAGCCGATGCACATCAGGACATTCGTGTGGTACACCGGCACGCCGAGCGCGTCCACCGCGTCGAACACCATCGGCTCGTAGCCGAAGTTGGTGCAGAACCGCTCGAGGGCCACCGGGTCAGCGCGATTGGATCGTGCGGCGTACGCGATGCGGCCCTCGTGGTCGAGCACCATCGCCCCGGTGCCCTCGAGGAACACGTCGTCGTACTCGAGGCCCGAGTAGTCGATGACGTCCTGCACGCGGTACATGGCCTTCAGGGCCTCGACGATGTCGCCCCGGCGCTCACCGCGCCGGTTCGGCGTGTACATGGGGTAGACGGCGATGTGGCCGCCCGAGTGGGTCGAGATCCAGTTGTTGGGGAACACGCTGTCGGGGCGGTCGGATGCCTCGTCCTCGAACAGGTGCACGGTGATGCCGGCAGCCTCGAGGGCGGATGCCGCGCGCGTGACCTCTTCGAACGCGGCCGCCGCGATCTCGGCGGCATCCGCTCCGGCTGCGCCCACCTGGAACGCGTTGTCGGCGAGCGTCGCGAGGTTCGGGGTGAAGTGGTGCGGACGCACCATCACCACTGCTGAGGGAGCCTGGACGGACATCGTCAGCCCACCGGTGAGAACGCGCCGACGAGCCCGAAGAGGTCCTTGGGGTCGTCGGGGTCGGCCACGAGCTGGATGCGCTGCTCGAATGCAGTGCCGGCGACGCGGTCGCGCACGAATCGCAGCGCCGAGAAGTCCTCGATGGCGAAGCCCACCGAGTCGAACACCGTGATCTGCTCGGCGCTCGTGCGCCCCGGGGCTCGGCCGGTCAGCACTTCCCAGAGTTCGGTCACGGGGAAGTCGGCCGGACGTTGCTGGATCTCGCCCTCGATGCGTGTCTGCGGGGCGTATTCGACGAACACGGCGCTGCGATCGAGGATCGCCGCGTCGAGTTCGGTCTTGCCCGGGCAGTCGCCGCCGATGGCGTTCAGGTGCATGCCGGGCTTCACGAGCTCGTCGGCGACCACGGTGGCGCGGGCCTTGTCGGCGGTGCACGTCGTCACGATGTCTGCGCCGTCGAGGGCCTCTGCGGCGTTGCCGGCGACGGTGATGCGGAAACCCAGGGGCAGAAGGTTGCGTACGAACTTCGCGATGGCGTCGGGGTCGACGTCGTAGACGCGGAGATCGGTGATGCCGAGCGCACTTCGGAAGGCGAGCGCCTGGAACTCGGCCTGGCTGCCGGTGCCGATCATCGCCATGACGGCGGAGTCCTGGCGCGCGAGGGCGCGGGCGGCCAATGCCGACGTCGCCGCGGTGCGGAGCGCGGTGAGCACCGTCATCTCGGCGAGGAAGGTGGGGTAGCCGTTGTGCACATCAGCCAGAACGCCGAAGGCGGTGACCGTCTGGTAGCCCCGAGCCGGATTCGAGGGGTGCCCGTTCACGTACTTGAAGGCGTACGACTCCTGATCGCTCGTGGGCATCAGCTCGATGACGCCGAACGGCGTGTGGCTGGCGACCCTCGGTGTCTTGTCGAAGCCCTCCCAGCGACGGAAGTCGGCGTCGAGGTACTCCAGGATGCCCGAGATGACCTCCTCGGTGCCCGTTCTGGCGACCCAGCCGACCATGTCCCGTACGTCGACGAAGCTCGTCATCTCGTTCCTTTCACCGTGTGGTTCGAGCGTAGATTCCGTCGATATGCAATGACAACGGGCACAGTGCGCACCATCTGGCGGGGAACTGCACATCGTGTACATCAAGCGGGTACCATCTGTACATGGCTGTTCTCGACGACCTCGACCGTCGTCTGCTGTCGGCGCTTCGCGAAGACGGGCGAGCGCCGGTGGCCGAGCTCGCGCGCCGCCTCGGCGTCGCCCGGGCGACGGTGAACGGCCGCATCGACCGGCTCGTGGCATCCGGCACCATCATCGGATTCTCGGTGCGCGTGCGCGAAGAGCTCGACCCGCTCGCCATTCGAGCGATCTCGCTCATCGAGGTGGAGGGGCGCACCACCGACGACGTCATCAGGCGTCTGCGCGGCCTGCCCGAGGTGGTCGCCCTGCACACGACGAACGGCGGGTGGGACCTGGTCGCCGAACTCGCCACCGAGACGCTCGCGGAGTTCGACGGCGTGCTCGGCCGGATCCGCTCCATCGAGGGTGTGGTCAACAGCGAGACGAGCCTCCTGCTCAGCTCGGTGCTGCGGTAGGGTTCGTCGTGCTACGCAGCTGCTCGGCTACTGCTCACCGCCAGCCGGCCGGATGTGGAGCGTGTCGTGCGCCGCGTCCTGCACGGCGGCGATCGTGAACGGCCAGTCGAGGGTTTCACCGCGTTGCCAGAGCGGTGCCTGATCGGCGTAGTGCCGATCGAATGCGTGTCCGGATGCACCGGTGAGGTTGATCCACCTCGAGGCGTCGAAGTCACCGAGGTCGATGATCATTCGCATCGACGGCACCCAGTCGACGGCATAGCCGACCCGGGCGTCCCAACCGTTCGCGTTCACGATCGAGGAGCCGCCGCCCAGCTCGTAGGGCCCGCGATTGAAGAGCCACTCGATCGGGCCGATGCCCGATTCGCCGAAGCTCTGGTTCGTGAGGGTGAGCGTGTGCAGCCGGCCCCAGCGCCAGGTGTCGGGGTTGCCGCCCATGCGATCGGATGCCTCGGTCCAGGCGTCCTCGAGCGCGTGGGCCAGCAGGGCGTCGCGACCGGCGATGCCCTCGGCCTCGTTCGTCCACCACGTGGCGTCGGGTTCGCCGAGCAGGGTCGCGACCACGCTGAACCACCGGTCGCCACCCTCGGGCCTGGTCGTTTCGGGCAGGCCGCCGAACAGGTCATCGAGGAGGTTGCGCCAGAACACGGCGAAGTACGCCGCCTCGCCGCTGTCGACATCGGACCTGCCGTCCCAGCCGCCGAGGAGCGCCGCACCGCGAGCGGCATCGCCGTCGAGGTCGAGCTCCGCGATGACCGGCAGGAGCGCGGCGGCATTCGCGTTCGCGGTGTCGAGCTGCATGTGCGAGAGGTCGTCGACCGTGAGCTTGGTGCCCGCGGCGATGTGCTCCTGCAGCAGGCGCTCGATGGCGACGGCGCGGTAGCCGAGGTCCCAGTCCTGCGTGAGCATGGGGCCGTTGCCGCTCACGGCATTGTTCGCCGTGACGATGTACCCGCGTTCGGGGTTCAGGACCGACGGCATTGCGTCGAACGCAACGCTGCCGTCCCAGCCGTTCGCGCTCGTCCAGCCGGGCAGGGGTACGGTGCCGTCGCCCGCCTTCCTGATCGGGATCGTGCCGGGTGCCTGGTAGCCGATGTTGCCGTCGACATCGGCGTAGATGAGGTTCTGCGCAGGCACGTCGAAGAGCGCGGCGGCCTGCCGGAACTCCGCCCAGTCGCGCGCCCGATTGATCGCGAAGATCGACTCGGCGGTGGTGCCGGGCGTCAGCGCCGTCCACTGCAGCGAGACCTCGTAGGCGCCGTCTGGGGCGCCGGATGCCGCGGGGTAGCCCTCGGCGACGGCGGCGAAGTCCGCGCCGATGTCGGTGACGATCGGCCCCCGCGCGGTCGAGCGCACGGTGATCGTCACGGGATCGCCCCCGGCGACCTCGATGGTCTCCTCACGGAGGGTCATCGGCACCATCACGCCGTCGAGTTCGTAGGCATCGCCGTCGACCCGCTCGAGGTAGAGGTCGGCGACGTCGGGCCCGAGGTTCGTGAGTCCCCATGCGATGCGTTCGTTGTGGCCGATGATCACTCCGGGAAGGCCGGAGAACGTGAACCCCGCGACATCGAAGGCGCAGCGCTCATTGAGTTCGACGCAGCGCAGGCCCATCTGGGTCCAGATCGATGGCATCGCCGGTCCGAGGTGCGGGTCGTTGGCCAGCAGCGGCATCCCGGACTCGGTGAGGGTTCCCGAGACGACCCACGAGTTCGAGCCGAGGTCTCCTCCCTCTGGGCCGAGCAGCTCCGGCATCCCGTCGAGGAGGGCGCGCAGCGACGACAGCGGCGCCGCGTATCGCTCGGCCTCGACGTCGTCGACAGCGGCGCCCGGCCCGGATGCCGGAAGGGGAGTGACGCCTGCCCCGGCCGGTGCGGCGGGCATGCCCTCCATGATCGTCGGCATCGCACCCCATGGATAGGCGGGATGCAGCCGCGCGACCTCTTCAGGCGGCAGCGCGGTCGCGAGGAGTGCCCGATCCATCTCGTCGCCGAGGTTCGAGCGGAGGTCCCACGCCATCGCCTTCAGCCACGCGATCGAGTCGACCGGTGTCCACGGCTCGGGCGCGTATCCGGGGTTCTGCAGGCCGAGGACGGCGTACTCGAGTGAGAGTTCGGCGCCGCCACCGCGCTCGTCGAGGTAGGCGTTCACGCCCTCGGCATAGGCGTCGTAGTACGCGCGCGACGCGTCGTCGAGCATCACGTACTCCTGCTCGGCGAGGCCGCGCCAATCGAGCGTGCGGATGAAGGCGTCGGTCGCGACCTGCGATTCGCCGAAGAGTTCTGCGACCCGGCCGGCGGTGACGTGCCGACGGAAGTCCATCTCCCAGAACCGGTCTTGGGCGTGCACGTATCCCTGCGCGAAGAACAGGTCGTGGTCGGTCTCTGCGATGAGTTGCGGGATGCCGGCGTCGTCGCGGTAGACCGTGACCGCGGCCGTGATCCCCGGAACGTCGATGCGGCCGGCCGTGGTCGGGAAGGAGCGCTGCACGGTCCACCAGCCGAAGCCGGCGCCGGCGAGGCCGAGCACGAGCACGGTGACGAGCAGGACGGTCAGGAACGTGAGACCACGGTGCCTGCGGGTCCTCGGTGCGTCGGTGCCCACATCACTCCTTCGTGCTGCGCATGGCGAGGGCCACCCCGCGGCGGCCTGAGCACCCCACTGTAGCCGACGGCGCCGCCCTCGTCAGGCGTGCAGGGCGGTGTTCAGGGCGATGCCGTCGCCGGTGCGCGAGAGCACCTCGACCTGCCCGTTGAGGGAGTTGCGGCGGAACAGCAGGTTCGGCAGGCCCGAGAGCTCGACGGCCTTGACCGAGCGCGCCCGACCTCTCGGCGCCCCCACGACGATCACCTTGGTGCCCGCCGTGACATAGAGGCCTGCCTCGACGACGGAGTCGTCGCCGATCGAGATGCCGATGCCCGAGTTCGCGCCGAGCAGTGCACGCTCGCCGATGGCGATGCGCTCCGTTCCGCCGCCCGACAGCGTGCCCATGATCGAGGCGCCCCCGCCGATGTCGCTTCCATCGCCGACGACGACGCCCTGTGAGATGCGACCCTCCACCATCGAGGCGCCGAGCGTGCCCGCGTTGAAGTTGACGAAGCCCTCGTGCATGACCGTGGTGCCGGGCGCGAGATGTGCGCCGAGGCGCACGCGCGCGGCATCCGCGATGCGCACCCGCTCTGGGGTGACGTAATCGAGAAGCCTCGGGAACTTGTCGAGTCCGGTGGCGTGGATGCCGGCGCGCTGCAGCGTGGGGCGGAGCCGGTCGAAGTCGGCCGGATGCACCGGGCCCGCGTTCGTCCAGACCACGGTCGGCAGGTGCGCGAAGATTCCGTCGAGGTTCACGGCGTTCGGACGCACGAGCAGGTGCGAGAGCAGGTGCAGGCGCAGATACGCGTCCGGCGTGCCCGCGGGCGCGGCGTCGAGGTCGATGGCGACCGTCACGGCCTCCAGCGTCACCGCGCGGCGTTCATCGCCACCTGCGAGCGCATCGAGTTCTGCGGGCATCGCGGATGCATCGGGGGTGCCCAGCGCGGGAGCGGGGAACCAGGTGTCGAGCACGGTGCCGTCGGCGGTGACCGTCGCGAGTCCGTGACCCCACGCCGAGCGCGGAGCAGGGGAGGCGGTGTCATCGGCGGGCATGCCTCCAGCGTATCCGCCGCGGCTCCGCTCCCTGAGCTCGTCGAAGGGAGCCGGTCGCCGGGGCGGGCATCCGTAGACTCGGTGCATGCCGATTCCCGCCACGTCCCGGCCCGTCCTCGACCTCACCGCCGACTCGGTCGCGATCACGCAGGCGATCTGCGACGTGCCCAGCGTCTCGGGTGATGAGACCCTGCTCGCCGACCTCATCGTCGACGCGCTCGCGGGTGCCGCCCACCTCGAGGTGATGCGTGACGGCGACACGATCGTGGCCCGCACGAACCTCGGCCGCCCGCGTCGAGTCGTCATCGCGGGGCACATCGACACGGTGCCGATCAACGGCAATGTGCCGACGCGGTTCGAGACCATCGACGGGCAGCGCTACCTGTGGGGTCGCGGCACCGTCGACATGAAGGCGGGCGTCGCGGTGCAGCTGAAGCTGGCACTCGAACTCACCGAGCCCATCGTCGACCTCACGTGGATGTGGTACGACCACGAAGAGGTCTCGGCCGAGCTCAACGGACTCGGCCGGCTCGCGCGCCACCGCCCAGAACTGTTCGCCGGCGACTTCGCGATCCTCGGCGAGCCGTCGAACGGGCAGGTCGAGGGCGGCTGCAACGGCAACCTGCGCGTCGAACTGCGCAGCTATGGGCTCCGGGCCCACTCGGCGCGCAGCTGGGTGGGCGAGAACGCCATCCACAAGCTGACGCCGGCACTCGAACGGCTCGCTGCCTACGAGCCGGCGACGATCGAGGTCGACGGCCTCGCCTACCGCGAGGGGCTCAACGCCGTCGGCATCTCGGGCGGCATCGCCGGCAACGTCATCCCCGACGAGGCGATGCTGCACGTGAACTACCGCTTCGCGCCCAGCCGCACGGTCGCCGACGCGATCGCGCACGTCGCGGGGGTGTTCCCCGAGTACGACCTGACCGTCGTCGACGAGGCAGAGGGCGCCCGTCCGGGGCTCGACGATCCGCTCGCGCAGCAGTTCGTGCGCGCGGTCGGCGGCGAGGCGAAGCCGAAGTACGGGTGGACGGATGTCGCGCGCTTCAGCGCCCTCGGCATCCCCGCGGTGAACTTCGGTCCGGGCGATCCGCTCAAGGCGCATGCCGACGACGAACGCGTGGCGTGCGACCAGATCCTCTCGTGCGAGCGGGCCCTGCGCGAGTGGCTCACCGGCGCGGCCTGAGCACCCGGCCGTGACGAACGCAGCGATCGGGCGGGAACGTGAGCGGGATCCGTTCCGCGTGACGCGGTTCTCGCCGCGCGTGCGGTGGCGACTCGCCCCCTGGTGGGTGAAGGTCGTGCTCGTCTACGTCGCGGCCAGGCTCGTGACGACGGCGTTCGTGCTCGTGCTCGCGAGCGTGCAGGGGCCGAACCCGTGGACGGGCGCGCATCCCGGCTACTTCGAGTACGCGAACCTGTGGGACGCGCGCTGGTACCAGCTCATCCTGATCGGCGGGTACCCGTCGGAACTGCCACTCACCGGCGACGGGCAGGTCGCCGAGAACGCGTGGGCGTTCCTCCCGGTGTATCCCGCGCTCGTGGGGGCGATCATGTGGTTCGGCGTGCCGTGGAACGTCGCGTCCGTCGTGATCTCGGTCGCTGCCGGGCTCGGCGCAGCCCTCGTGTTCCACCGGCTGATGTCGCGGTTCCTGGCCCCAGATCGCGCGCTGTTCGCCGTGGTGCTCTTCTGCGTCGCGCCGGTGGCACCCATCATGCAGTTCGGATACGCCGAATCGCTCGGGTTCCTCTGGATCGCGCTCGCCCTGCTGCTGCTCGTCGATCGTCGCTACGGGTGGCTCGTCCCGGTGATCGCGGTCTGGTCGTTCACGAGGCCGGGCGCGCTCGCGTTCGCGTTGACCCTTGCGCTGCACTGGGGGTGGCGGTTCCTTCGCAGGGGGAGAGCGGCGTTCCCGGCGCGCGAACGCGTGCTCGTGGCATCCGTCGCCGTCTTCGCCGGAATCGCAGGACTCGCCTGGCCGGCGATCGTCTGGGTCGTGACCGGTGATCTCCGCGGGTATACCGACACCGAGCTCGCGTGGCGCTCGGCCTACATCGGCTACCACGATCTCGTGCCGTTCACGGGGTGGTTCCAGTCGGGCGACTGGTGGCTCGGCCAGCCATTCGGCACGATCGCGGTCATCGCGCTCATCGTGGGCTTCGTGCTGGTGATGGCATCGCCTGCGGTGCGGCGGCTGGGGGTCGACATCCGATTCTGGAGCGTGAGTTACGCGTTGTACCTGCTCGCGGTGTTCTTCCCGCAGTCGAGCACCTTCCGCATCGTGGCGCCGATGTTCCCGCTGCTCGGCGCGCTGGCCCTCCCGCGGGCACGGTGGTACCGCGCCGGCCTCGTGGTCGTCTTCCTCGCGCTCCAGGTCGGCTGGCTCCTGATCTGCTGGGGCATCGACGGGCGCGATTGGACTCCGCCCTGAGCAGCGGATTTCCCAGGGCCACTCGGCATGGCCGATAATGGAATCTCAGCCACGAAAGGGGTAGCTCAATGGCGGCCATGAAGCCACGCACCGGAGACGGACCTATGGAGGCTGTGAAGGAGGGTCGCCTCATCATCGTGCGGGTGCCGCTGGAAGGCGGCGGCCGTCTGGTCGTCTCGGTGAACGACGCTGAGGCCAAGGAGCTCTACGACGTCCTCGGCGGCGTCGTGAACCCCGCCTGACGATGCATGCGGCCTGACGCGAGGTCAGGCACCCAACTTCACGATCTGGAGGAGGCCGTCTCCCGCAGGGGAGACGGCCGTCGCCACTGCCGTCGCGCCCGCGAGCTCAGAGATGAGTTCGCGGAACGCGGTGGCGGTGTCGTCGCGACGCGCAGGATCGGCGACCCGGCCCTTCCAGAGCGCCCGCGCCACGAGCACGCAGCCGCCCGGCTTCGCGAGGCGCAGGCCGTGCTCGACGTACTCGATCACGGATGGGCCGTCTGCGTCGATCACGACGACGTCGTAGGAGTTCTCGTTCATGCGGGGGAGCACCTCGCTGGCACGCCCGGCGATGAGTCGCACGCGCGCCGGCGCGATACCCGCCTCGGCGAAGTGCTCGCGCGCATGCTGCTGGTACTCGTTCTCGCTGTCGATCGAGGTGAGCAT
>DASSBT010000134.1:0-6159 GCA_035698465.1 Agromyces sp.
AACGTACTCGTCGTACGCCGCGGCGAGAACGACATCGACTGGACCGACGGCCGCGACCTCTGGTGGCACGAGACGGTGGCGCAGGCCTCGAACGAGCACGAGGCCCGCGCGTTCGGCGCGGAGCATCCGCTGTTCATCCTCTACACGTCGGGCACCACCGGAAAGCCGAAGGGCATCCTGCACACCTCGGGCGGCTACCTCGTGCAGTCGGCGTTCACGCACAAGAACGTGTTCGACCTGCACCCCGAGACCGACGTGTACTGGTGCACGGCCGACGTCGGCTGGGTCACCGGGCACTCGTACGTCGTCTACGGCCCGCTCGCGAACGCGGCCACCCAGGTGCTCTACGAGGGCACCCCCGACACGCCGCACCCCGGCCGCTGGTGGGAGATCGTCGAGCGCTACAAGGTGTCGATCCTCTACACGGCGCCCACCGCGATCCGTGCGTTCATGAAGCTCGGCCGGCAGATTCCGCACGAGTTCAACCTGCGCTCGCTTCGCGTGCTCGGCTCGGTCGGCGAACCGATCAACCCCGAGGCGTGGATGTGGTACCGCGACGTCATCGGCGGCGGCTCCATCCCGGTGGTCGACACGTGGTGGCAGACCGAGACCGGCGCGATCATGATCTCGGCCCTGCCCGGTATCACCGACCTGAAGCCCGGCAGCGCGCAGGTGCCGATTCCCGGCATCTCGATCGACATCCTCTCCGACGACGGCACGCCCGTCGAAGGCGAAGACGGCGGACTGCTCGTCGTCACCGAGCCGTGGCCCGCGATGCTGCGCGGCATCTGGGGCGACCCCGAGCGGTTCAGGCAGACCTACTGGGAGAAGTTCGGAGACAAGTACTTCGCCGGCGACGGCGTCCGGCGCGATGAAGACGGCGACTTCTGGCTGCTCGGCCGGGTCGACGACGTCATGAACGTCTCGGGCCACCGACTCTCGACGGCCGAGATCGAGTCGTCGCTCGTCGCACACCCGTGGACGGCCGAGGCCGCCGTGGTCGGGGCATCCGACGAGGCCACCGGGCAGGCCGTCGTCGCGTTCGTGATCCTCAAGTCGAGCCAGGCCGAGCAGGTGACCGACGTCTTCGAGGCGAGCGAGACCCTGCGCAGGCATGTCTCGGTGCAGATCGGCGCGATCGCCCGGCCGCGTCAGGTGTTCATCGTCAACGAGCTGCCGAAGACGCGCTCGGGCAAGATCATGCGACGCCTCCTGCGCGACCTCGCCGAGGGCCGCGAGGTCGGCGACACCACGACGCTGGCCGACACCTCGATCATGCAGATCATCAGTAAGCAGGTGCGCTGAGCTGCAGGCGCACCTCTGATCAAACGAGCGGATGCCGCGGCCGGGTCACTTCCCGCCGCGGCATCCGTTCATTAATGGTGTATCTACGACCGCCTACGCGAACTCGACGACGAGTTCGAGCTCGACGGGCGAATCGAGGGGCAGCACGGCGACGCCGACCGCGGAGCGGGCGTGACGCCCGGCGTCGCCGAACAGCTCGCCGAGCAGCTCGGACGCTCCGTTGATGACGCCCGGCTGACCGGTGAACGAGGGGTCGGATGCCACGAAGCCCACGAGCTTCACGACGCGGGTCACCCGATCGAGCGAACCCAGCTCTGCGCGCACCGCGGCCAGCGCGTTGAGCACGCAGGTGCGGGCGTAGCCCTTGGCGTCGTCGGCCGACACAAGACCGGGTCCGTCGCCGACCTTGCCGGTCGCGGGAAGCGCGCCTGCCGCGAAGGGCAGCTGGCCCGAGGTGTAGACATACGAACCGGTCACGACGGCGGGTACGTATGCAGCAACTGGCGGCGCGACATCCGGCAGCTCGATGCCCAGCTCAACGAGACGAGCTTCGACGGCGGCCATCAGGCGTGGCCCTCGCCCTCGAACTGCTTCGCGGCCTCGGCGGCAGCGGCGGCACCGGCCGACGCGGCGCTCGAGGCCTGCCCGCCGACGGGGCGCTTCAGGTAGGCGACGAGCCCACCCTCGGGGCCCTGCACGATCTGCACGAGCTCCCAGCCCTCTGAACCCCAGTTGTTGAGGATGGCGGCGGTGTTGTGGATGAGCAGCGGGGTGGTGATGTACTCCCAGGCCGGCATGCGATTCCTCGTCTCTGGTGGGCGCGACGTGCAGGGAGCACGGCGGCGCGTATGGTGGTGGTTCGGCGTGTTCGTTCCGCACGGAATCGGCGTGTCGGCGCGCGACCATGGCATCGCCCGCGTATGGCGGGTTTTTCCAGACTTCTTCCGTTACGCTCCACTATATGTCTGCCCAAAAACGTACGATGAGTGACGTCGGCGCCGGAATCCTCGGTTTCGTCGGCATGAGCGCTCTCGCCGGCGTTCTCGTGACAGCAGCGGTCACCCCCGCGCTCGCGGTGACCGGCATGGCCGCGAACAACGGCATCACGTTGTTCGAGAATCTTCCCGGATACCTCGAGATCGACGAGCTCGCACAGAAGTCGAACGTGTATGCCGCCGGCGCCGATGGCAATCCCGTGCTGCTCGCCTCGTTCTTCTCGCAGAACCGCGAAGAGGTCGGCCTGGACGCGATCTCGCAGTACGCGAAAGACGCCGCCGTCGCCGGTGAAGACCCCCGGTTCTACGAGCACGGCGGTGTCGACATCCAGGGCACCATTCGCGGTGCGCTCAACACCGTGCTGAAGGGCAACACGCAGGGCGGTTCGTCGATCACGCAGCAGTACGTGAAGAACGTGCTCATCCAGCAGGGCATCGCCGAGGCGACCACCGAGGAGGAAGAGGCGGCCGCCTACGAAGAAGCAACCGAGGTCAGTGCCGACCGCAAGCTGAAGGAGATGCGCTACGCGATCTCGATCGAGAAGAAGTTCTCGAAAGACGAGATCCTGCGCGGTTACCTGAACATCGCGCACTTCGGCGGACGCGTCTACGGCATCGAGACCGCAGCGCAGTACTACTTCAACGGCACGCATGCCAAAGACCTGAGCCTCGCCCAGGCCGCGAGCCTCATCGCAGTGGTGAACCACCCCGAGAAGTTCCGCCTCGACTATCCCGACAGCGAGACCAACGGCGCCGCCAACGGCTATGCAGCCAACAAAGAGCGGCGTGACTACATCCTCGACGAGATGTACGAGCTCAAGAAGATCACCAAGGAGGAGTGGGAGGCCGCGAAGGCGACTCCCGTCGAGCCGGTGCTGAAGGAACCGAGCACGGGCTGCCAGACCGCTCCGAGCGGTTCATTCTTCTGCGACTACGTCACCTGGGTCATCAAGAAGCAGTTCGACGACCCCGCGACCGAAGACCACAACGAGGGCCTCGCCATGCTGCAGAAGGGCGGCCTCGAGGTCTTCACCTCGCTCGACATGGACCTGCAGCAAACGGCAGAGCAGGCCATCGGCGAGAACGTTCCCCAAGTCGTCGAGGGCGTCGACATCGGGAGCACCGTCGTCAGTGTTGAGGTGGGCACCGGGCGAATCTTGGCGATGGCCCAGAACAAGATCTTCAGCAATGACCCTGACGTGCTCGCACAGGGCCCCCAGTACAGCGCGGTGAACTACAACACCGATCGCGACTACGGCGGATCGAGCGGGTTCCAGCCGGGTTCGACATACAAGATCTTCACGCTCGCCGAATGGTTGAAAGAGGGCCACGCCCTGAATGAGGGCGTGGACGCCAGGCGCCGCGACGCCTGGGGCGCGTTCAACAACAGCTGCCAAGGCACCATGTACGACAATGGCGAGTGGGGCAACCCCCGTAACGACGGCGGCGAGCAGGGCGGCTACTGGACCGCCATGCAGAACACTGTGAACTCGTACAACACGGGCTTCATCGCGATGGCGAAGCAGCTCGACCTGTGCGGCATCGCGAAGACCGCCGAGTCGCTCGGCGTGCACCGCGCCGATGGCGAGCCCCTGCTCCAGTTCCCGTCGGCAGTGCTCGGCACGAACGAGATCGCCCCGCTCTCCATGGCGACGGCGTTCGCCGGCATCGCCGGCTCCGGCAACACCTGCCCTCCGATTGCGATCGACCGCATAGTGAAGTCCAGCGACGGCACCGAGGTCGAGGTGCCGAAGTCGGCCTGTACGCAGGCACTCACCCCCGAGGTCGCGGCGGCCACGGCGCACGCGATGCAGGGCGTGATGGATGGTGGAACCGGGTCAACCTCCTCGGGTCGCACCGATCCGTGGGTGCCGATGATCGGCAAGACCGGTACGACTGACAACGCCGAGGCCACATGGATGAGCGGCGCTTCGACGAAGGTCGCGACAGTGGTCGGTGTCTTCAACGTCACCGGGCATGTGAACCTGCGCGACACCTACCTCGACTCCGGCGAAGCGGCCGTGCTTCGCCACCGCATCTGGCCGCGGGTGATGTCGGTCGCCAATGCGAAGTACGGCGGCGATGAGTTCCCCGACGTGCAGGGCTCCTACCTCAACGCGCCCCAGGTCTCGGTTCCCGACGTGCTCGGGCTCGCACCCGAGGCGGCTCAGAAGGCCCTCGAAGATGCCGGCTTCGGCTGGTCGATGGATGGTGAAGTCGACTCCGACAAGCCGAAGGGCACGATCGGCGCGCAGAGCCCGTCTGGCACCGCGGGTCGCGGAGCGGTCGTCTCCCTCCAGGTGAGCCGCGGCAACCTCTCAGGCATACCCGACGTGGTCGGCATGAGCGCCGATCAGGCGGAGGGAGCCCTGAAGGCGGCCGGCTTCAAGGTCCAGCGAAAGGATCAGCCCGTCACCGATCCGAGCCAGAACGACATGGTGATCGCACAGGATCCGGCGCCAGGAAGCAGCGCGAAGCCGGGTGACCGCGTCACGATCACGGTCGGAAAGCTGAGCGTCGGCGGTGGCAACAACGCGCCTGAACCGGGCGACGACGGCGATTGACCTCCCGCACGCTGTCGCCGATCGCGCGGATCGCCCTGGCGATCGGCGCGGTCGGCGCTGCCGCGTTCGCGTGGGGTAGCCTCGTCGAGCGCACCCGCTGGACGCTGCGCCGAGCGGATGTCCCGGTGCTCCCGGCCGGCGCATCGCCGATCCGCGTGCTGCACCTCTCCGACCTGCACATGGCGCCATGGCAGCGTGCCAAGCAGGAGTGGGTCCGCTCGCTCGCCGACCTCGAGCCCGACCTGATCGTCGACACGGGCGACAACCTGGGGCACGAGCGCGGCCTCGAGGGCATTCGGTACGCGTTCGATCGGTTCCGCGGCATCCCGGGCGTATTCGTGAACGGCTCGAACGACTACTTCGGTCCGACGCTGAAGAACCCGTTCCTCTACTTCGGTGGGCCGTCGGGGCACGTCCCCCGCTCGAAGCGCCTCGACATCGACGCGCTGCACGAGTTCTTCGCCGAGCTCGGCTGGGACGACCTCAACAACACGGCGGCGGCCGTGAACCTGCGCGGTACGCACTTCGAGTTCTTCGGCGTCGACGATCCGCACAAGGGTTACGACCGGCTCGACCTCATCACCGCGGCGATCGACGACCTCCGTGCTGACGACCCGCTCGGCGACGACACCTGGCCCGACGCCCCTCGACAGGCTCGCGGACCGATCACGGGTCGCCCCACCGTCACCGTGGGCGTCACGCACGCGCCGTACCAGCGGGTGCTGAACTCCTTCGTCAACCACGGTGCACAGCTCATCCTCGCCGGGCACACGCACGGCGGCCAGGTGTGCGTGCCTGGCTTCGGCGCGCTCGTCACGAACTGCGACATCCCGCGCAAGCAGGTGCGAGGGCTCAGTACGTGGCGGCACGGCCTGCGCTCGGCGTTCCTCAACGTCTCGGCCGGGCTCGGCACCTCGATCTACGCTCCGGTGCGTTTCGCGTGCCCGCCAGAGGCGACGCTGCTCACCCTGGTGGCCGCGGAATAGTATCCGGTTCACGCATGGCGGGCGTCCCGGTTCACGGATGCCGGGCGTCCCGGATCACGGATGCCGCGGCATCCGCCCGTGGTCTGCCGGCCACCAATTATCGGCTATCCTTGTGGAGGCCGTGAGGCCACCGGGGTGTGGCGCAGCTTGGTAGCGCGCGTCGTTCGGGACGACGAGGTCGCAGGTTCAAATCCTGTCACCCCGACTGAATGCGAGAGGCTCCCTTCCTACTGGAAGGGAGCCTTTCTGCTGCCCAACGTCAGCCTCGCGCGCCCCGCGCTGCACTCGCCTCGGCGCCGGCGGTCGCGG
>DASSBT010000135.1:0-17612 GCA_035698465.1 Agromyces sp.
CGGCATCCGCTCACTCCACGTTACGCGTTGCGCGCGGTGTCGCCGGCAGCATCGCCGAGCGCTGCGTCGATGAGTGCGATCATGCGGCGGGTGCCGTCGCGATGACCGACGGATGCCGCCGCCCGGGCCATGCGATCGACCTGCGCCTGGTCGCCGAGGAGCGGCACGAGCTCGCTGTCGACCCATTCCGCCAGGAACTGCGCATCGTCGACGAGGATGCCGCCGCCCGCGCCGACCACCTCGGCGGCGTTGAAGCGCTGCTCGCCGTTGCCGACCGGATACGGCACGTACACCGCGGGGATGCCGAGCGCGGCGAGCTCGCTTACGGTGGCCGCGCCGGCGCGCGAGACCGCGACGTCTGCGACGGAGAGCGCCAGATCCATGCGGTCGACGTACTCGACCATGCGGTAGTCGGCGACGCCGGGGTCGGCGACATCTGCGCTGCCGCCCGCGATATGCAGCACCTGCCACCCCGCACCGGTCACCGCGGCGGCGCTCTGCACCATGGTGCGGTTGATCCGGCGCGCGCCGAGCGAGCCGCCGGTCGCCAGCAGCACCGGGCGGCTCGCGTCGAGCCCGAAGTGTCGTGCGGCCGCTTCGCGCAGTGCCGCACGGTCGAGTGTCTCGATCTCGCGCCGCAACGGCATGCCGACGACCTCGGCATGTCGCAGCGGGGTTCCGCTGAATGCGACGCCCACCCGCGCGGCCCACCTCGCGCCCAGGCGATTCGCGAGGCCCGGCTTCGCGTTGGCCTCATGGATCGCGATCGGGATGCCCGCCCGCCGCGCCGCGAGGTAGGCGGGCGTGGAGACGTAGCCGCCGAAGCCCGTGACGACGTCGACGCCGCGCTCGTCGATGATGCGACGAACGTCGTCGATCGATCGGCGGAATCGCGAAGGGAACGAGAGGGCCGCTCGGTTCGGTCGCCGCGGGAACGGCACCTTCGCGATGGTGAGCAGTTCGTAGCCGCGGGCGGGAACGAGCCGCGACTCGAGGCCCTCCTCGGTGCCGAGCACCAGCACCTCGGCGGTGGCGTCGCGCTCGCGCAGGCCGTCGGCGACCGCGAGCAGCGGGTTCACATGCCCGGCGGTTCCGCCGCCGGCGAGGAGGTGCACCGTCATCGTGCCGTCCGCCCGGACGCGCCCGCCGCCGCCTTGGCCTGTGCGCGCTCTGCAGCCCTGGTCGCCGCCGCCGGGTCGCGTGCGACCGAGAGCACCACGCCGATCGCGAAGAGCGTCGTGAGCAGCGCCGTGCCGCCGGCCGACACCAATGGCAGCGGCACGCCGAGGACGGGGAACACTCCGAGCACGACACCGATATTGACACATGCCTGGCCGACCACCCAGACGAGCACCGCCGCGGTGACCGTCTTCGCGAACGGCGTGCGCGCTGCCCGCAGTACCCTCGCGAACGCGATGGCGAGCACGACGAACAGGCCGATCACGACCACCGCGCCGATGAGCCCGAGCTCCTCGCCGATGATCGCGAAGATGAAGTCGTTGTCGGCGGCCGGCAGCCACGACCACTTCGCCGTGGAGTTGCCGAGCCCGACGCCGAAGATGCCGCCGTTCGCGAGCGCGAACCGGCCGTGCTGGATCTGCCAGCAGCCGCCCAGGTCGTAGTCGACGCAGGTCTCGCCCAGGAATGCCGTGAGGCGCTCCATCCGGCTCTCGCTCGAGACGGCGAAGATCACGACGACGACGACGGCGATGAGCAGTGGCGGCAGCAGCAGCCGGAAGCGCACTCCGATCAGGAACAGCGCGCCGAGCAGCATCCCGCCCATGACCATGACCGTGCCGAGGTCGCCGCCGAGCAGCACCAGCCCGATCGCGATGCCGCCCACGAGCAGGATCGGCAGGATTCCGCGTCGGAACTCGCCGAGCAGTGCCTGCTTCTTGGTGACGATGAGGCCGAGCCAGATGACGAGGGCGACCTTGATGATCTCCGAGGGCTGGAACTGCACGGGCCCGAGCGCGAGCCAGTTGGTGTTGCCGCCCACCGTGATGCCGAGTGGCGTCGCCACGACGAGCACCTGCAGGGCGCACGAGATGATCAGCGCCAGCCAGGCCCACCGCATCCAGAAGCGCTCGGGCATCCGACTCGCAATGAGCATGATGGGGATGCCGAACAGGGCATACATGCCCTGTCGCGACGCCTGCACGAAGAATCCGCCGTCTTCGATGTTCGACTCCACCGACGATGACGAGAGCACCATCACGAGCCCGAACACGACGAGGAAGACGGTCGTGCCGACGAGCAGGAAGTAGTCTTTCGACTCGACGCGGAAGACGCGACCGAGCCGGATGCGGGCCGCCGAGACGCCCGCGACCTCAGCCTTCGCCGGCCTGGTCGTGCGGGGCGGTGTCGTCATCCGCCTCACCCCCCAGCCTCGATCTGACCGCCTCATGGAACCGCCTGCCCCGATCGGCATAGTCGGTGAACTGATCCATCGACGCCGCGGCGGGCGCGAGCAGCACGGTATCCCCCGCTTCGGCCACCGACGCAGCCAACGCCACCGCCGTCGGCATCACCGTTTCAGTGTCATCCGTGACGACCTCGAAGAGGGGCAGCTCGGGCGCGTGTCGCCGGAACGCCGACGTGAGCGCGGCACGGTCGACGCCGATCACGATCGCGGCGCGAAGCCGTGCGGCATGCGCGGCGACCAACGCGTCGGCGTCGACGCCCTTCAAGAGGCCCCCGACGATCCAGATCACCGAGCCGAACGCGCGCAGCGACGCCTCCGCGGCATGCGGGTTCGTGGCCTTGGAATCGTCGATCCAGCGGACGCCGCCGGCCTCGGCCACCGCCTCGATACGATGCGCATCCAGCCGGAAGTCGCCGAGTGCGTCGTGGACGACCTCGACGGGCACCCCGTACGAACGCGCGAGCGCGGCCGCGGCGAGGATGTTCTGCACGATGTGCGGTGCCGCGAGGCCGCGTGGCTCGAGCTCGCCGACCGTGATGATCTCGAGCGCAGACGTGCGACGCTCGTCGAGGAACGCACGGTCGCAGAGAATGCCCTCGACGACGCCGAAGTCGCTGGGGCCAGGGGTGTCGAGGCCGAAGCCGATGGCACGCGCGCCCTCTTCGACGTCGGCGTCCTCGACCATGTGCATGGTCGCCTCGTCGGCCCGGTTGTAGACGCACGCGATCTTCGTGTTCTCGTACACGGTCGCCTTCGCCGCACGGTACGCCTCTGGCGAGCCGTGCCAGTCGAGGTGATCGTCTGCGATGTTGAGGCACACGCTCGCCCAGGGGTGCAGTGCGCCGGGACCGGTCTTCGGCAGGTGGTGCAGCTGGTAGCTCGAGAGCTCGACGACGAGCACGTCGAATCCGCCCGGGTCGCGCACGGCGTCGAGCACCGGCACGCCGATGTTGCCGCACGGAGCAGCGCGGAGCCCGTTCGCCGCGAGGAATGTCGCCGCGAGCTGCACCGTCGTGGTCTTGCCGTTCGTGCCCGTCACGAGGATCCACTCGGCGGCGTGCACCTTGTCGCGCACGCGCCAGGCGAGCTCGATGTCGCCCCAGACCGCGATATCGCTCGACGCCGCCCATTCGAGCACCGGGTGATCGGGATGGAACCCGGGTGAGGCGACGACGAGCTCGGGTGCGAACGCGACGACCTCGTCGGGCACCGAATCGAGCGGATGCCGCACCAGTCGTGCGCCGATCACCTCGAGGATCCGGGCGCGATCGTCGTCGACCTCGGGCGCGAGCACGAGCACCGCGGCGCCGAGCTCGGCGAGCGTGTCGGCCACGGCGAATCCGGTGACGCCCAGGCCGAGCACGGCAACGCGCAGGCCCCGCCAGTCGGCGTTCCAGCTGGTGAGCCCGTCGAGCCGGGAACGCGCCGCCGCGGCATCCGGCTCGGTCAACTCTGCAGCCACTCGAAGTAGAAGGCTCCGACGCCCGCAGCGACCAACAGGCCGGCGATGATCCAGAAGCGCACGACGATGGTCACCTCGGCCCAGCCCTTGAGCTCGAAGTGATGATGGATCGGACTCATCAGGAAGACGCGCTTCCCGCCGCTGAGCTTGAAGTAGGCACGTTGCACGATGACCGAGCCGGTCTCGATCACGAAGAGCCCGCCGATCAGGAGCAGGAGCAGTTCGGTGTGGCTCACGATCGCGAGCGCCGCAAGGGCACCGCCGAGTGCGAGCGAGCCTGTGTCGCCCATGTAGATGTGCGCCGGGTTGGTGTTCCACCACAGGAAGCCGATGAGCCCGCCGACGATCGCGGTGGCGACGATCGCGAGGTCGAGCGGATCGCGCACCTCGTAGCACCGGTACTCGTCGGCCGGGTTGAGGTTCAGGCTGGCGCACGACTGGTTGAACTGCCAGAAGCCGATGATCACGAATGAGCCGATCGCGAGGATCGAGGCGCCACCCGCGAGGCCGTCCAGCCCGTCGGTGACGTTCACGGCATTCGAGGCGCCGACCGTGAGCAGGCAGATCCAGATGACGTACAGGATGATGCCGATCACCGTGCCGAACACCATGAAGTCGAGCGGGAGGTCGCGGATGAACGAGATGCTCGTGTTCGCGGGGGTCACGTTCCGCTCATTGGGGAACTGCAGCGCGAGCAGCGCGAAGGCCGCGGCCACCACGACCTGCCCGGCGACCTTCGCCCAGCCGCCGAGGCCGAGGCTCTGCTTCTTGCGGGTCTTCAGGAAGTCGTCGACGAAGCCCACGAGCCCGAGCCCCACCATCATGAGGAGTACGAGCAGCGCCGACGCGGTCGGCGGTTCGTTGCTGAGCACGAGCGTGGCCACGAAGTAGCCGAAGAGCGTGCCCAGGATGAAGATGATGCCGCCCAT
Source organism: Agromyces sp. (assembly GCA_035698465.1). Classification (GTDB taxonomy): domain Bacteria; phylum Actinomycetota; class Actinomycetes; order Actinomycetales; family Microbacteriaceae; genus Agromyces. The sequence goes on from DASSBT010000135.1 coordinate 4,817, forward strand.
GGTGGGCGTGCCGCGCTTGAGGTGGTGGCTCTTCGGACCGTCGTCGCGGATGAACTGGCCCCAGCCGAGCCTGGTGAAGAGCCGGATGAAGAGCGGCGTCAGGAACAGCGTGAAGGCGAGCGACAACGCCCCGGCAGTCAGCAGTGCCCTCATGCGAACCATTCTCCCAGTCGGTCGCCGAGGTGGCGGAGACCCGCCGAGTTCGACGATTTCACGAGCACCGTGTCACCCGGGCGCGCCATCGACACCACGAGGTCGTACGCCTCGTCTGCGGTCTCGACGAAAGCGGACTCGCCGTCCCACGATCCCTCGTTGATCGCACTGATGTGCAGTCGTCGGGCGCCCTGCCCGACCACCACGAGTTGTGAGATGCCGAGCCGCACGGCGAGCAGGCCGATGCGGTCGTGCTCCTCGCCGGAGAACTCGCCGAGTTCGCTCATCTCGCCGAGCACTGCGATCGACCGTGTGCCGGACGCCTGCACCTGCGCGAGTGTCTTGAGGGCGGCGGCCATCGAGTCGGGGCTCGCGTTGTAGGCGTCGTTGATCACCGTGATGTCGTCGCGGCCGCCCATGAGCTGCATCCGCCAGCGCTCGGCCAGGGTCACCGTCTCGAGCGCCTCGACCACCGCGGGCAGGGCGACACCCAGTTCGACGGATGCCGCGATCGCCGCGAGTGCGTTCATGACGTGATGCTCGCCGAGCACGCCGAAACGCACCCGGGCCGACTCGCCCCCGGGCACGGTGACCGTGAAGTCGGTTCCGCGGGCATGGGTCGCGAGGTCGGTGGCCCGCACATCGGCGTTCGGCCCGAGACCGAACCACACCACGCGTGCGGGCGTCAGGCCCGCCATGGGCACGACCCGGGGGTCGTCGGCGTTCAGCACCGCGACATCCGTTGCGAGCAGATCGGTCACCATCTCGGACTTCGCGCGCACGGTCTGCTCGATGCCGCCGAATTCGCCGGCATGGGCGAGCCCGACCTTCAGCACGATGCCCACGTCGGGCCGCGCCATGCGCACGAGACGGGCGATCTCGCCCACCGCCGACGCGCCCATCTCGGCGACGAGGAACCGGGTGTCGTCGTCGAGCTCGAGCATCGTGATCGGGGCGCCGACCTCGTTGTTGAACGAGGCCCGTGCCGCGACGGTGGGTCCGACGCGCTCGAGCACGGCGCGGAGCAGGTTCTTGGTCGTGGTCTTGCCGTTCGAACCGGTCACGCCGACGATGCGCAGCGCGCCGAGTGAGCGCACGCGGCGTACGACCTCGGTCGCGAGTGCGCCCAGGGCGTCGACCGTGTCGCCGACGACGATCTGCGGCACCGTGACGTCGAGGAGGTGCTCGACCACGAGCAGCGCAGCCCCCTGCCGGGCCGCGGCCGGGCCGAATCGGTGCCCGTCGTCGAACTCGCCGCGCTTGGCGAAGAACACGTCGCCGGGGCTGATCTCGCGTGAGTCGGTGGTGACGGCGCCGGCGACGACCGTCGCGGGCGTGGCATCCGTGCCGTCGACGTGCAGTGCGCCACCGACCGCTGCCGCGACCTCGGTCAGGGTGAGGGCGATCATGTCGGCCAACCCGCCTCGCGCAGCGCCAGCTTCGCGTCGTCTCGTGCTGAATACGGGATCTTCACGCCTTTCACCTCGTGGTACTCCTCGTGGCCGGGCCCGGCATAGAGGATGGCGTCACCGTCGCCGGCGAGTGCCAGCGCAGCGCGGAATGCGGCTCGCGGGTCGGCGATCTCATGGATCTCGCGATCGGGTACCGCCGACCGCGCGCCCTCGATGAGCGCGGCCCGGATCGCAGCGGGGTCTTCGAAGCGGGGGTGGAAGTCGGTGATCACCACGACATCTGCACCGCGGGCGGCGATCGCACCCATCTCGGCCCGCTTCGTCGCGTCGCGGTCGCCGTCTGCACCGAAGAGCATGATGAGCTTGCCCGTCGTGAAGCGGCGCATGGCGTCGAGGGTCTGCTGGAACGCATCGGGCGTGTGGCCGTAGTCGATGTAGACGGCGGGTCCACGATCGCCCGAGACGCGCTCGGTGCGGCCGGGGATGTAGGCGTCGATACCGCCGTCGCGCCCGAGCGCGTGCGCGAGTTCGTCGAGATCGTGACCGGCCTCGACGAGCATCACGATGGCGAGTGCGGCGTTCGCCGCCATGTAGTGGCCGAAGAGCGGCACGCGTGTCTCGAGCCGCCGCCCGTCTGGGCCGTCGAGCACGATCGAGGTGGAGGTGGCCGTCTCCTCGAGCACCGTGAGGCGCCAGTCGGCGTCGACCTCGGGATCCGTGCTCAGCGTCGTGACCGGAATCCGCGACTCGGCCACGAGCCGGCGGCCCCATTCGGAATCGACCGTGACGACGCCGCGCCGAGAGCGATCGGGCGCGAAGAGGTCGCGCTTGGCCTCGAAGTACTCGACCATCGTCGCGTAGTCGTCGAGGTGGTCGTGGCTGAGGTTCGTGAAGCCGACCACGTCGAACACGAGACCGTCGACACGGTGCCGCGAGAGCGCCTGCGCCGAGACCTCGATGCCGACGGCGCGCACGTCGACCTCGCGCATGCGGGCGAGCAGGGCATGCAGCTCACTCGCCTCTGGCGTGGTCAGCGAGCTCGTGACCGCCTCGTCGCCGATGCGCCGTTCGGCGGTCGAGGTGAGGCCGGCCACGATGCCGAGCTGCCTGAGGATGCCGTAGAGCAGGTACACGACACTGGTCTTGCCGTTCGTGCCGGTGACCGCGAAGAGGGTCGCGGGGTTGTCGGCGGTGCGGTGGATCCACGCCGCGACCTCACCGAGCGCCGCGCGCGCGTCGGGCGTGACCAGGGTCGGCAGGCCGGCATCGGCCGCGAGCTCTGCCCCGGCCGCATCGGTGAGGACGGCCACGGCGCCCGCGTCGCGCGCGGCGCCGGCGTAGGCCGCCCCGTGCGCATTCCGGCCGGGCACGCCGACGTAGAGGTCGCCGGGCCGGACCGCCGACGACGAGAGCACGACGCCGGTCACCTCGAGGTCGTCGATGTCGCCGTGCACCTCGAATTCGAACGTCTCGGCGAGGCCGTGCAGCGACCTTGGGTTCGGATGCTGCGGCCGGAGGGCCGTGGGAGGCGATCCGGTCACGAACCCAACTTTCTCACCAGGTGGCTGGCAGCTCGGGCGCCGGGGCGCCGGATGGAACGGTCCGATACTTCTTCAGCACCTGGCTCATCACCTGTTGGAAGACGGGCGCCGATGCGGCGGACGAGTTCATCTTAACGGGATTCATGATGCTCACCGAAACGACGAACTCGGGGTCATCCGCCGGCGCGAAGCCCGACACCGAGACCAGGTGCCCTTCGAGGTACCCGCCGTTGCCATCGGCCACCTGCGCGGTGCCCGTCTTCGCCGCCACGCGGTATCCAGGGATCTCCCACTCGTCGGCCAGCCAGCCCTCGAGGTAGACGCGCTCGAGCATCTGGCTCGTCTGGTTCGCGGCGTTCTCGGAGATCACGCGCTCGCCCGAAACCTCGGGCGCGACGAGTTTCCCGTCTTCGCCGATGCAGCCGTCGACGAGTCGAACCGGCATCCGCACGCCGTCGTTCGCGATGGTCTGGTAGACGCTCGCGATCTGCACCGCGGTCGTCGTGAGCCCCTGCCCGAACATCGTCGCGTACATGGTCTGGTTGTCCCACTCGGCGGGTCCGCCGTGGAGGTTGCCCGGCTCCTCGCCCGGGAAGCCGACCTCGGTCTGCTCGCCGAGCCCGAAGGCCTGCATGTACGCGAACCGCTCCTCGTTCGACAGGCGCTCACCGAACATCGACATGCCGGTGTTCGACGAGTCGATCATCACGCCCGTGAGCGTGTACGGCACCTCCTCGTGGAAGAAGCTGTCGGTGATGTCGGCGCCGTTGGGCGGCAGGTACTGATAGCCCGCGACGATCTGGCTCGTCGCGTCGGCCTTGCCTGCATCGATGACGGATGCCGCGGTCAGCGCCTTGAACGTCGAGCCCGGCTCGAACGGCGCGGTGAACGAGCGCGAGCCGCGGTCGTCTGCTGCGGTCGCGGTCACGTTGTTCGGATCGAGGGTCGGCACGTCGGCGACCGCGAGCAGCCGGCCGGTCTTCGCCTCCATGACGGTCACTGTCGCCCAGTCGGCACCGACGGCCTGCACCTGCGACGCGGCGATGCGCTGCACCATCCACTGCAGGTCGGCATCGATCGTCAGTTTCAGGGTGCCGCCGTCCCGGGCCTCGCTGTGCACGATCCTGGTGCCGGGAATCGGCACCCAGTCCTCGAGGCTGTGCTGGTATGAGTATTCGCCGTTCCGGCCCGCGACGCACTTGTCCTCCGACAACTCGAGGCCGGCGAGCGGTGCTCCGTCGTCGGCTTGGACGAAGCCCAGCAGGTTGCCCGCCACGGCGCCGTTCGGGTAGACCCGGCTCGGGTGAGGGTAGGGCACGACCCAGGGGATCTCGAGGGCCTTCACCTTCTCGTACGTCGCGGTGTCGACGAGCTTGGCGACATACTCGAAGTCGTCGTCGGGATTGGCCGCGAGCGCCGTCGCGATGATGCCCTGCACCTCCTCGGCAGTGAGTCCGACTGCGGCGCCGAGTTCGGCCGCCACCTCGGGAAGCGGCATCTCGACCGATGTCGTCTTCGACGCATCGGCCGGGTCGGGTTGTTCGCGGTCGACCGGGCCCGCGTTCTTCGGCGAGAGCGCGATGTCGTACCGCATGACACTGTCGGCGAGCACGGTTCCATTCGCGTCGACGATGTCGCCCCGTGCGCCGTAGTCCGTGACGGTCTGCGACCTGCGCCCTTCGGCCTCCGCGGTGAGCTCGGCCGCGCGCACCACCTGGATGTCGACGAGGCGTACGACGAACACGCCCACGAGGGCGACCAGCACGACGGCGGCCATGATGATCCGCCGGATCGGGTGTCGACTGATGCGATTCATGGATCCTTCCGGGTGGGGTTCGTCGAGGCGATCAGTGCGTGGCGGGAGTCGGTAGTCCGTCGCTCGGCAGGGGCGCCGGCGCAGGTGGCGCAGCTGGCACCTCCCCCGTCGCACCCTCGGTCGGAGTCTGCTCCGTCTCCTGCTCCGTCACGAGCGGCACGCCGGTGATGAGGGCGTTCGACACGAGCGGGGCGGATGCCGCTTCGCCACCGGCAGCGGCCGTCGGCTCGCCGAGCACCGCCCCGTCCGAGAGCCGTAGGTAGACGGGGGCGGCGTTGGGCACCATGCCGAGCGCCTCCGCATTCATGGCGAGATACTGCGGGGACTCGACTCGATCGAGGTCCTCGACGAGCTTCTGCTCCTGGCGCGCGAGCTCGGCCTGGCGCAATTGGTAGGTGTCGATCTCATAGGCGCCCTGTGCGACCGCGATCGAGAGCAGCAGCTGCGCGACGACGATCACCGCGACCGCGGAGACGGCGATGATCGCGTAGGCGAGACGCGGCTTGGCTCGGCGTGGGCGCGGCGCAGGTGCGGGCTGCAGCGGGCGCTGCCGCGTCGGCGACGGAGCACGCCGAGGTACGGGGGCGGAATGGGCCGGCAACGCGGTCATGATGGCCTCCGCACTCGTTCGGCGGCCCGCAGCCGCACCGGCTTTGCACGCGGATTCGCTGCCTGCTCGGATTCGCTCGCGAGCTCTGCGCCCCGGACGAGGAGCGTGAACTGCGGTCGATGTTCGGGCAGCTCCATCGGGAGCCCGGCCGGTGCGGACGAACTCGTGGCCGCCTGGAACGCACGCTTCACGATGCGATCTTCGAGCGACTGATAGGCGAGCACCACGATGCGGCCCGAGACCGCGAGCGTCTCGAGGGCTGCGGGGATCGCGCGCTGGAGCACCGTGAGCTCCTCGTTGACTTCGATCCGCAGTGCCTGGAAGACCCGCTTGGCCGGATGCCCCTGCCGCTGCACGGCGACCGGGGTGGCCTTCGTGATGATCGCCACGAGCTGGGCCGAGCGCGTGATCGGCGCCTCGGCCCTCGCCTGCACGATGGCCCTCGCGTAGCGCGGCGAGAGCTTCTCCTCGCCGTACTCGTAGAAGAGGCGTCGCAGCTCGGCTTCGCTCGACTCCGCGATCACGTCGGCCGCGGTGCGACCACGTGTCGAGTCCATGCGCATGTCGAGCGGGGCATCCTTCGAGTATGCGAAGCCGCGCTCTGCGCGATCGAGCTGCAGTGAGGAGACGCCGAGGTCGAAGAGGACGCCCTGCACCTCGTCGAAGCCCTCCGAGCGAACGGCATCGTCGATCTCGTCGTAGACGGCGTGCACGAGGCGCGCGCGATCGCCGAACGGGGCGAGTCGCTCCCGTGCGATCGTGAGGGCATCGGTGTCGCGGTCGAGGCCGATGACGGTGAGGTCGGGGAACCGCTCGAGCAGCGCACGACTGTGACCGCCCATGCCGAGCGTCGCGTCGACGAGCACGGGCCGGTCGGCGTCGAGGGCGGGGGCCAGGAGCTCGAGCGTGCGCTCGAGCATGACCGGGGTGTGGATGTGTTCGATGTCCATGATTCCTTCGGGACTGCGTCCCGGATTCCGATCCCCATCCGTTCGTCCTGGTGCGGGGAAGTGCATCAGGCGCGCACGGCTGGGAGTCGCAATCCGGGCTAGAAGAGCCCGGGGATCACCTCCTCCGCCGTGTCCGCGAAGGCCGCCTCCTGCTCGGCGAGGTATGTCTGCCACGCCGTCGCATCCCAGATCTCCACCCGGCTGCCCGTTCCGATGACCGTGAGGTCTCGGTCGAGTCCCGCATAGGTGCGGAGCGTGGCGGGGATGGTGACGCGATTCTGCTTGTCGGGGGTCTCCGCGGATGCCCCCGAGAGGAAGACGCGCATGTAGTCGCGCGCCTGCTTGCTCGTTACCGGGGCCTGGCGGATCTTCTCGCTCATGCTCTCGAACTCCCGCGCGCTGAACACGTAGATGCAGCGCTCCTGCCCGCGCGTGAGCACGAGGCCGTTCGACAACTCCTCCCGGAACTTCGCCGGAAGAATGACGCGGCCCTTCTCGTCGAGCTTGGGCTCGTAGGTCCCGAGGAACACCGCACCACCCCCTTTCCTCCGGCCAGGATCCAGGTGACCCCACTTTACTCCACTCTCATCCACAGAACAACGACACTCAATCGATTCGACCTCGGTTGCGTACTTGAATCCCTGCAGATTCGCGGAATTCAGGGAGTGGATGGGAGTGGAGGGATTCGGGCGTATCAACGCATTCCCGGCGCGTCGGAGCAGTCGAAGTGAGCGGATGCCACGGCGCGGCGTCGATCGAACGGGCGAGGAGGAGCGCCGGCAACCCCGCTCAGGCGCGTTCAGACGCGTTCAGACGACGAAAAACGGGCCGATCCGAAGATCGACCCGTCGTGGTGGGGGGAAGTGGAGGGTTAGCGCTGGCCGTCTTGGCGGCGATCCCATCGCTCGTTCAGGCGATCCATGAAGCCGCCGCTGGAACGGCCGGCCTTGGAGGCCGTCGACGGGTCTGCGGGGGGTGCGGCCGCCGCGCCTCGCTTCGAAGGAGTGATGGCCAGGAGCACACCAGCGAACATCAGGGCGAAGCCGACGATGCCGACGATGAGCAACTGCAGCGCCACCCCGGCGATCAGCGCGCCGACACCGGCGACGGCGAGAAGGATACCGAGGACGATGGCCCGGTAATTGGGTCGACGACCACGAACACCGCCTACCGCATGCACGAAGTCGGCGTCATTGCGGTAGAGGTTCCGCTCCATCTCCTCGAGAAGACGTTGCTCCTGCTCTGAAAGCGGCATCTCATTCCCCTCAGGCTCGGGATCGACGCATCCGCTGCCATTCTAGCCCTGCCCTGCCTCGGTAGGCTAGGCAGGTGGCTCACGGTTCCCGGCTCATCGATCTTGTGCATTCGCGCATCGACGAATTCCTCGCCGAACGCAGTTCCATTCTCCGCTCGATCAGTCCCGACCTGGAGCCACTCGACGCGTTCTCAAAGCGCTTTCTCAGCGGCGGCAAGCGATTCCGAGCCCTGTTCTGCTACTGGGGCTGGGAGGCCGTCGGAGGCCGGGGCGTCGACCCGTTCGATTCGCCCGATGATCGCGATCGCGCTCCGGTGCTCTCCGCGGCATCCGCGCTCGAGCTCTTCCATGCTGCGGCCCTCGTGCATGACGACATCATCGACAACTCCGACACGCGGCGGGGTGGGCCGTCGGCCCACCGGCTCTTCGATTCGCTGCACGCCGAATCGGGGTGGGCCGGAGACAGTGCCGATTTCGGTCGCGCAGCGGCGATCCTCCTCGGCGACCTGCTGCTCGGTTGGAGCGACGAACTCCTCGATGAGGGCCTGCACGCGCTCGACGATCGTGACGCGGCGCGCGCCGCCCGGTCGGAATTCGTGCGCATGCGTACGGAGGTGATGGCGGGGCAGTACCTCGACGTGCTCGAAGAGCAGGCCTGGCTCACCCAGCCGGCCGCCGAGCTCCGCGCCCGGGCCGAACGGGTCATCGTGTACAAATCCGCCAAGTACTCCGTCGAGGCTCCGCTCACCATCGGCGGTGCGATCGCCGGAGCGAGCCCGGCACAGCTCACCGCCCTCCGAGACTTCGGCCTGCCACTCGGCATCGCCTACCAACTGCGCGATGACCTCCTCGGGGTCTACGGCGATCCCGAGGTGACCGGCAAGCCGAGCGGCGACGACCTTCGCGAGGGCAAGCGCACGATGCTCGTCGCCATCGCCCGCGAGCGCCTGGCACCCGGCCAGCGACGCCTCCTCGATGAGCTCCTCGGCGATCCCGACCTCGGCGACGACCAGGTGCGCATGCTCCAGCGCACGATCAGCGACTGCGGGGCCGTCGACGAGATCGAGCGGTTGATCGACGGCAACGTGGCACGCGCGACGACCGTGCTCGCCGACGCGCCGCTCAGCCGCGACGCGCGTGCCGAACTGGGCTCGCTCGCACAGACCGTCACCCGCCGGTCGCGGTGAGGTCGACCGGCACTCGCGTTACGCGAGTGCCTGGGCGATGCGGCGCACCTCGGCCTTTCGACCCGCGCGCAGTGCCGCGATCGGCGTCGTGCCAAGGCTGTCTTCGTCGTCGAGGAGCCATTCGAGCGCCTCGGCGTCGCTGAACCCGTTGTCGGCCAGCACCATGGCGGTGCCGTGCAACTCGGGCAGCGGAGCACCATCGCGCAGGAACAGCGACGGAACCTTCAGCACGCCGTCGACGCGGGTCGCCAACAGGTGACGGTCGTCGATGAGGCGGCGGATTCGGCTCGGAGTCTGCCCCAGCAGCTCGACGAGATCGGGAACGGTCAGCCAGTCGGCCTGGTCGGCATCGGTCACGCTCCCAGCCTGCCAGACCTGCGTCGCGGTCGGAAGCGGACGCGCAGCACGCCGACGCGAAATCACGGACTCGGCGGACTCGCGGCGAGGTCGTTGACTCGGGTTCCCGCCTGTGCGACCGTGGCCGCGACGCTGATGAACCGGGTCGGCGCAAGGGGGAACCATGGCGATGAAGCCCGAGGGCATCGCGGCCGGGAGTCGACGGCATGGGGATGCCGCGGCCGGGCCGAATCGGCGGCGGCGTGGCATCCGCGGCGTGCTCAGCCTGCCGCTTGCCGTGGTGAGCACCGTCGCCGTCACGCTCGGGATCGTGCAGCCGGCCGAGGCCGCCCCGCAACCGTTGAAGCGTCAGGCGAAGTCGAAGGTGCAGACCGGTGGCACCGTGCGCACTGCGCCCGCCGTCGCTGCGAGCACTCCACCGAGCGAGTACGTCGTCGTCGACGGCGACACGGTGAGCGGTGTGGCCGAGCGATTCGGCCTCGCGACCGCCGAGGTGCTCGCGTTCAACGGGCTCGGCTGGTCGAGCCTCATCTTCCCCGGGCAACGGCTCGCGCTGCCGGGCGGTGTCGCCGCCAAAGCGGCCCCGCCCGCACCCGCACCCGCGCCCGAGATCACGAAGCACGTCGTCGTCGAGGGAGAGACGGTGAGGGGCATCGCGGCGGCATACGGCCTCGACGTCGCGAGCGTGCTGAGCGCCAACGGCCTCGCCGCGTCGAGTCTCATCTTCCCGGGCGAGGCGATCGTGCTCCCCCTTTCCGGTGCGCCGGCCGCGGCCTCGCAACCGGCCGAACCGGCACCGCCTCCTGCGACGGCCCCGGTCGCGGCACCCGCACCGGCCCTGGCCGACGGCACCTCGCATGAGGTGGTCGCCGGTGACACGCTCTCGGGTATCGCCGCCGCCTACGGCGTCACGGTCGCCGAACTCGACGCCGCGAACGGACTCGGCGGGTCGACCCTCATCGTCCCCGGCCAGGTACTCACCTTGCGCGCCGCCCCGGTGGCGGTCGTCACCGTCGCGTCGGTCGACGTGCCGCTCACCGAGGAGATGCGCGGCAATGCGCGGATCATCATCGATGTGGGCCGGGCGCTCGGCGTGCCCGACCAGGGCGTCGTGGCCGCCCTCGCCGCTGCCGCCCAGGAGTCCGGCCTGCGCAACGTACGCCACGGTGATCGCGACTCGCTCGGCCTCTTCCAGCAACGGCCGAGCCAGGGATGGGGAACGGTCGAGCAGGTGCTCGACCCCGTTCGCGCAGCGACCGCGTTCTACGGGGGTGCCGCGAACCCGAACCCCGGCCGCACGATCGGGCTGCTCGACATCGCCGGGTGGGAGTCACTGACCATCACCCAGGCCGCCCAGGCCGTGCAGCAGTCGGCGTACCCCGATCACTACGCCAAGTGGGAGGCCTCGGCGCGCGCCTGGCTCAGCGAGCTGGGCTGACCTCGGCCTGGCCCCAGGCTCGTCGTCGAGGCATCCACCGATCACGAAGCCGTTGCGATCTCACCATTCCCCGGCGTTTAGTCGGCCTCGGGCATGTACCACTTCGTACACTCGAACAGTGACCACCGCGCCTCCCGACCCGATGATCGGCCGTCTTGTCGACGGCCGCTATCAGGTGCGCGCGCGGATCGCCCGGGGCGGCATGGCGACCGTCTACCTCGCGACCGACCTGCGCCTCGAGCGCCGCGTCGCGATCAAGATCATGCACGGCCACCTCGCCGACGACAACACGTTCAAGACGCGCTTCGTGCAGGAGGCCCGATCGGCCGCCCGGCTCGCGCACCCGAACGTGGTCAATGTGTTCGACCAGGGCCAAGACAGCGACATGGCGTACCTGGTCATGGAGTACCTGCCGGGCATCACGCTGCGCGAACTCCTGAAGGACTACACGAAGCTCACGCCCGAGCAGACCGTCGACATCATGGACGCCGTGCTGGCAGGACTCGCCGCGGCGCACAAGGCCGGCATCGTGCACCGCGACCTGAAGCCCGAGAACGTGCTGCTCGCCGACGACGGCCGCATCAAGCTCGGCGATTTCGGGCTGGCCCGCGCGGCGAGTGCGAACACCGCCACAGGGCAGGCGCTGCTCGGCACCATCGCGTACCTCTCCCCCGAGCTCGTCACCCGCGGCGTCGCCGACGCCCGCAGCGACATCTACGCAGTGGGCATCATGATGTACGAGATGCTCACCGGCGAACAGCCCTATGTCGGCGAGGCGCCGATGACGATCGCCTACCAGCACGCGAACGACACCGTTCCTTCGCCCAGCTCTACGAATCCCGTGGTGCCGGTCGAGCTCGACCAACTGGTGCTGTGGGCGACGGCCCGCGAGCCCGACGAGCGCCCGAGCGACGCCCGCGAGATGCTCGACGCGCTGCGTCAGGTCGAACCGTCGATCCGTGGGTCGCGACCGTTCGCCGGCGCAACGCAGGCGACGATGGTGATTGCGGATGCCGCGCTGCCGGCCGGAGCGGCGACCGCCGAGACGACCGTGCTCGGCGGTGGGGCCCCACTCGCGGTCGCGACGGCCGATGGCGCAGGCACATCCGACGACGACGTGGACATCGCCGCCCTCACGTCGAGCGCCGATCGCCGCAAGCGCCGCGGCTACTGGATCTTCGCGCTCGTGCTCCTGCTCACCGGCCTCGCGGCCGGCACCGGCTGGTACTTCGGCGCAGGGCCCGGAGCCATGGCGGCGGTGCCCGAGACGGCCACCCTTGCCCCAGACAGCGCGACGCTCGTGCTCGAGGAGGCCGGGTTCGCCGTCGAGCCCGGCGAGCGGCACGATCCCGTGGTGCCCGAAGGGCAGGTCTCCGGCACCGATCCCGAGGCGGGCGAGCAGGCGCGCCGCGGCTCGGTGGTGACGCTCTTCATCTCGCTCGGCCCACAGATGCTTGACCTGCCCGATGTCGTCGGGCAGCCCGAGGCCGACGCCCGCACCGCGCTCGGCGACTTCACGGTGGCGAAGCAGAGCGCGAAGCAGTTCTCGGGTGACGTCGCGGCCGGTCACGTCATCGCGGTGCTCGGCGCCGATGGCACCGCGGTCGCCGCCGGAGCGCAATATGCCGAACTCGGTGATCTGACGCTCGTGGTCTCCGCGGGCGCGGTTCCTCCGGTCGAGGGTCTCCCGCTCGGTGAGGCGCAGGCCGCGCTCGAGGCCGCCGACCTGAAGGTCCAGGTCGAAGATGCGGTGTTCGACAGCACGGTGCCGGCAGATCACGTGATCACCGCCACCTGGACGGAAGAACCGATGCGACCGGGTTCCCTCGTCGTGCTCACGCCCTCGAAGGGGCCCGACCTCGTCGATGTGCCGAACGTGGTCGGCAAGACCATGGCCGAGGCGATCCAGATCCTCGAGGCCGCGGAATTCTCAGTGGCGTACGAGCTGCCCGACCTCTTCCTGCCGGTGGCGACGGTGAAGTCGCAGGAGCCGGCGGGCGGGCAGGCCGAACGCGGCAGCAGTGTGCGCATCGTGGGGTCGCTGACCCTCTGACCCCGACGCGTCCGTGGGTTGAGG
>DASSBT010000136.1:0-2237 GCA_035698465.1 Agromyces sp.
AAGGCAGAGCGAGGCGCTCATGACCGGGCTGAGGACGAATTTCAAAAATAACGGAACGATAACTAGCGCCCGTTACACATCCGTTATATATTCGGAAGTGCAACGACTGTTTGCTGTGGCGGTCGGTGCGGAATGTGATTGCAGGACACTCTTGGTGCAAGGGAGAGGGCCGGTCGTCAGCCTCTACGACCGGCCCTCACCCGTTCCCGCCGTCGGTTCTCTATTCTTGGTGGATGAGTCCGGCGATCGCGTCGGACACCGACGTCGAAGGGGGCCCAAGTGGCCGAACGCGCACTCACGGTCGCCGCGTGGGAATCGCTCTTCCGCGCGCAGGTGACGGTCATGCGAGCCCTCGCCGCCGAGTTCCCGAGCGACATCATCTCGCTCAACGAGTACGACGTGCTCTTCAACATCACGCGCGCTCCGCAGCGTCGGTTGCGGTTGAAGGACCTCAACCGCACGGTGCTGATCACGCAACCGAGCGTCAGCCGGCTCGTCGACCGCCTCGCCACACGTGGGCTGGTCACGAAGACGCATGACCCCGCCGATGGTCGCGGCACGATCGTCGCCATCACGACCGAGGGATTCGAGCTGTTCCGCCGTGTCGCCTTCTCGCACATGGACGCGATCAACCGTCATGTCGGCAACGCGCTCGACGAACACGAACTCACCGCCCTCGCGGCGTTGTGCGACCGACTCAGGCGGGCGGTGGACGAAACGCATCCCGAGATCGCGACCGGTGCGGGCGAGGCGGCGGCGGTCGACCGCGACTGATCACGCGACTGCTTACCATCACTCCCCGCGGTCCCCTCGCGACGACGAAACCGGCGGGCCTGCGCATGACGATGGGGTGGGAACCCTACCTCCCACCCCACCGCGGCCTCGCGGGGAGGCCCCTCTCGCCGAGCGACCCGAACTGAGCTCGACGAGCAGAACCCCGAGGGATCGGCAGAGCATGCCGGTCCAGATCGTCGTTGCGCGACGAATCAATCGGGTTCGGGCCGACTCGGGTGTGGTCGAATCGTAACGTCATCTACGGAACGGACGCATCGCCCCGAATGAGGGTCAGCGCTTCTCGGGCCACGACACGGATGCGCCGTAGGCGTCGGCGTGGCGCTTCACGTACGCGGCGATGAACGGGCAGACGGGCACGATCGTGTCGCCGCGCGCCACCGCGTCATCGAGCACGAACTTCGCAAGTCGGCTGCCGAGACCCTGGCCTTCGAACTCGGGGTCGACCACGGTGTGCGTGAACGTGATGCGGCCGGGGTGCGTGCGGAACTCCGCAAAACCAGCTGCTTCGCCATCGACGGTCAACTCGTAGCGGCGATCTCCGTCGTTGCGCTCGATCTCGATCTTTTCGGTTGCGGGGTCGGCTGCGCGGCTCATCGATTCCTCCATCGTGGCCGCCTCGAAGCGACGCGACCCTCATCATGGACAACACCGTGCGGCGTGCGGCATTCCCTTCAGCCGGTCAGGAGCGCGTCGGGGGGTTCGCCCGCGCCGTCGGTGCTCCAGGGCAGTGCACGACGGGAATCACGCACCAGTGACGGACGGCCGGCCGGGCGGGAGGGACCGGCGACGAGCCGAACCGGCGGATGCCGATGCACCGCGATCCGCGATCGTCCGGCGCCCGCGTGGTGAGCGACGACCGAGGCCCGCGCGTGGCGGGCACTCGCGAGACGACGGCGGCTCGCGGCATCCGTGGTCTCGACCTTCGAATGAGTGATGGCCACGAGGGCGATGAGCCATGCGAACACGAGGCCGAAGGCGATGACCTCGAACACCGTGAGGTTGAAGATGCCGAAGCCGTCGTACGCGATGAGTGCGATCGCCTCGATCACGATCGCGACGTAGGACGTGGCGATGAGGGCACGAGGCAGGCGCCGAGCCCAGAGCTGCACGCCGAGGCACAACGCCGCGAATGCCGCCGCCGCGCTTGCCGCCGCCGCGTTGTGGAGATCGGTGGCGCCGTCGATCGGCACCAGCCCCACGCCCATGAGGCTCACGCCGATCGCGACGATGAACGCCCGCATCGCGGTCAGCCCGCCGCGGCGGACACCGAACGACGGCGACGCGACCGCACGGGTGAGGCCACGCGACATCCCCGCCATGCCGGCGCCCGAGACGACGATCGCGATGTTGAAGCAGGCCGCAGCGATGTCGTCGGAGGTACCGAGCGTGCTGAAGTTCTGCGTCCACCAGGCACCGGTGGGCGTGATGCTCATGCTGGCGAG
>DASSBT010000137.1:0-12819 GCA_035698465.1 Agromyces sp.
CGGGAGGACCATGGCCCAGACGAGGCAGCGGCAGCGAGCGCGTTCGCGCGACGATGACGCACCCATCATCCCGATTCTCGCGCGCAAGGTGCGCGAGGTCGAGACGAAGGCGCAGAAGGGCAAGCTCGGGCCCACCAACCGTACGAAGTTCCAGGTGATCGCGCTGCTCATGCGCGAGGAGCGTGCGCGAGTCAAGGCCGACGTTGAGGTGACGGATGCCGCGCGCGCCGAGCTGCTCAAGCGACTCGACGGCATCGCGCAGATCCTGGCGAAGACCGCCGCCCGCGACACGAGCCTCATCGCCCTGCTGGAGCCCGACGCCTCGATCTCCACCGTCGCGCAGCGGTTCCGCCGCGACTGGCTGCTCGAGTCTGGCGCAGAGCTCAGCCCCGACGAACTCATCATCGTGCGCGAGGTCGAGGTGAAGCCCGAGCTCGGCGAGAACCAGGTGATCCCGGCATCCGTGCGCTCGCGACAGCTTGCGAACCCGTTCCTCGCACCCGACTTCTCGAAGGCGCCCGCGCCCGCGATTCCGGTGCGCCGACTCGCCAACTGGGAGCTCCTCGGCCCGCTGTTCAAGTCGTTCGAGATCGGTTCGGGCGGTCAGGCGGCCACGATGGACCTGCCCGAGGCGCCGAAGGTCGACCGTCTCGCCCCGCGCGGGCTCGAGCTGATGAAGCACCAGGCGCGCTTCATCGAATCGGCGCGGCTCGGCCACCGCAGGTTCCTGCTCGCCGACGAGCCGGGGCTCGGCAAGACCGCGCAGTCGGTGCTCGCGGCATCCGTCGCAGATGCCTATCCGCTGCTCGCAGTGGTGCCGAACGTCGTGAAGATGAACTGGGCACGCGAGGTCGAGCGCTGGACGCCGCACCGCCGAGCGACCGTCATCCACGGCGACGGCGACACCCTCGATGCGTTCGCCGACGTGGTCGTCGTGAACTACGACGTGCTCGACCGGCACATGGCGTGGCTCTCGACGCTCGGGTTCAAGGGAATGGTCGTCGACGAGGCGCACTTCATCAAGAACCTGCAGTCGCAGCGCTCCCGCAACGTGCTCGCGCTCGCCGACCGCATCAGGCGCACCGCGCCCGGCGGCGACCCGCTGCTGATGGCGCTCACGGGCACGCCGCTCATCAACGACGTCGACGACTTCCGGGCGATCTGGCAGTTCCTCGGCTGGATCGAGGGCGACAAGCCGTCGCCCGAGCTCCTCGGCAAGCTCGAGGAGACCGGCCTCACGCCCGCCGACCAGGGCTTCTACCCGGCGGCCCGGCGCACCGTGATCGACCTCGGCATCGTTCGTCGTCGCAAGGTCGATGTCGCCGCCGACCTGCCCGCCAAGCGCATCGCCGATCTGCCCGTCGAACTCGATGACGAACTCGGCCGGTCGGTGCGCGCAGCCGAGCGCGAGCTCGGAAACCGGCTCGCCACGCGGTTCCGTGCGCTCGTCGAGGCCCGCCACCTCCGCATCGGCGACCTCGACGACGACCAGCGCGACCAGTTCATCCGCGCCGTCGCGAGTGCCGAACTGGAAGAGTCGAAGACGACGAAGTCGGGCGAGAACGTCTTCACG
Source organism: Agromyces sp. (assembly GCA_035698465.1). Taxonomy (GTDB): domain Bacteria; phylum Actinomycetota; class Actinomycetes; order Actinomycetales; family Microbacteriaceae; genus Agromyces. Next base: position 1,574 of record DASSBT010000137.1, read on the forward strand.
ATGGTGCGGAAGATCGGCCAGGCGAAGGCCGGACTCGCGGCCGATTATGCCGCCCAGCTCGCCCGGTCGGTCGGCAAGGTCGTCTTCTTCGCGAAGCACATCGATGTCATGGACCAGGCCGAGGCTGCGCTCGCCGCCAGGGAGCTGCGCACCGTCTCGCTGCGCGGCGACCAGACGGCACTGCAGCGCCAAGCCGCGATCGACGCGTTCAACAAAGACCCTGAGGTCGCGGTCGCGGTGTGCTCGCTCACCGCGGCGGGCGTGGGGGTGAACCTGCAGGCGGCGTCGAACGTCGTGCTCGCAGAGCTCAGCTGGACGGCGGCCGAGCAGACCCAGGCGATCGACCGCGTGCACCGCATCGGTCAAGACGAACCCGTCACCGCGTGGCGCATCATCGCCGCGCACACGATCGACGCCCGCATCGCCGAGCTCATCGACTCGAAGCAGGGCCTCGCGGCCCGGGCGCTCGACGGCAGCGACGTCGAACCCGGATCGGCCGATTCGGTGCAACTCGATGCGCTCCAGCACGTGCTTCGCCAGGCGCTCGACGGCGCGCTCTGAACGGTACGCACCCTATAGACTGCGGCAGTCGAACCGCCCCGGCGTTGTGGCATCCGGCACACCACTTGTTCTGACGAGCACTGGAGTCACATTCACATGAAGATCGGGATCCTCACGAGCGGGGGCGACTGCCCGGGACTGAACGCCGTCATCCGCGGTGCCGTGCTGCAGGGCGTGATCACGCACGACGCCGAGTTCGTCGGGTTCCGCTGGGGTTGGCGGGGCGTCGTCGAGGGTGATCTCATGCCGATCACACGACACGATGTGCGCGGGTTGTCGAAGCAGGGCGGCACGATCCTCGGCTCGAGCCGCACGAACCCGTTCGAGGGCGAGGGCGGCGGACCCGAGAACATCCAGCGCATGCTCGACGAGAACGGCATCGACGCGGTCATCGCGATCGGCGGCGAGGGCACCCTCACGGCGGCGCGACGGCTCACCGACGCGGGGCTCAAGATCATCGGCGTGCCGAAGACGATCGACAACGACCTCAAGGCCACCGACTATTCGTTCGGCTTCGACACGGCCGTCGAGATCGCCACCGAGGCGATCGACCGCCTGCGCACGACCGCAGAGTCGCACGGCCGATGCATCGTGCTCGAGGTGATGGGTCGGCACGTCGGCTGGATCGCCCTGCACTCGGGCATGGCCGGCGGTGCGCACGCCATCCTCATCCCCGAGCAGCCCACGAGCATCGAGCAGATCTGCGAATGGGTCGAATCCGTGCAGCATCGCGGCCGGGCACCGCTCGTGGTCGTCGCAGAGGGCTTCACCCTCGAGGGCATGAGCGAGGCCCACTCGCACAAGGGCCTCGACGCGTTCGATCGCCCGAGGCTCGGCGGCATCGCCGAGCGGCTGGCGCCGATGATCGAGGAACGCACCGGCATCGAATCGCGCGACACGGTGCTCGGCCACATCCAGCGCGGCGGTGCCCCTTCCGCCTACGACCGGGTGCTCGCGACCCGACTCGGCATGCACGCCGTCGACGCCGTCTACAACGAGGCGTGGGGCTCGATGGTGACCCTGCGCGGCACCGACATCAAGACCGTGTCGATCGCCGAGGCGGTCGGCAGCCTCAACCGCGTGCCCCAGGGGCGCTACGACGAGGCGAAGATCCTGTTCGGTTGATCCGGATGCCGCTGCCCCAGGTCTGCGTCTGTTACCTCCTGCGCGAACACGCGGGTGGCATCGAGGTGCTGCTCGGGCGCAAGAAGCACGGACTCGGCGTCGGCAACTTCGTGGGTCTCGGCGGAAAGCTCGAGCCGGGCGAGTCGGCGGTCGACGCGGCGGTGCGCGAGGTGTTCGAGGAGGCCGGCGTCGTGGTCGCGGCATCCGACCTCGAACCGAGGGGGAAGCTCAGCTACTTCTTCCCGCACCGCGAGGCGTGGAGCCAGGAGTCGAGCGTCTTCGTGTGCCGCATCTGGCGAGGGGAGCCGCGCGGCTCCGACGAGCTCGACCCCGAGTGGTTCGCGCTCGAGCGGGTGCCCTACGACGAGATGTGGGACGATGCCCGGCGCTGGTTGCCGGGGGTGCTCGACGGGGCATTTGTTCGGCGCACCTTCGTGTTCGGCGAGGACCTCGCGACCGTGGTGGAGGAGGCGGAGTCGGTCGCGTAGTATCGTCGAAAAGCACGGCGATCGCCGCTTGCGTACCCAACATCCGTTGAACCATCGGTGAACTTCAGCACCGATCCAGAGCCAGTCTTTGTACCACAGAAGGGCGCCGGTGGATCTCACCCTCATCGTCGTGCTGGTCATCGCACTGGCGCTCTTCTTCGACTTCACGAACGGCTTCCACGACACGGCGAACGCGATGGCGACGCCGATCGCGACGGGGGCGCTTCGCCCGAAGGTCGCCGTCGGGCTCGCCGCCATCCTGAACCTCGTCGGCGCATTCCTCTCCACCGAGGTGGCGAAGACCATCTCGGGCGGCATCATCAACGAGGGCGACGGCGGGGTGCTGATCACTCCCGAACTGATCTTCGCCGGGCTCATCGGCGCCATCGTGTGGAACATGGTCACGTGGCTGCTCGGCCTGCCGTCCTCGTCGAGCCACGCGCTCTTCGGCGGGCTGATCGGCGCGGCCCTCGTCGGGTTCGGCCTGCAGTCCATCGATTTCAGCGTCGTCATGTCGAAGGTGATCCTGCCGGCGATCCTCGCGCCGCTGACCGCAGGCCTGATCGCCTACACGGCGACGAAGCTCGCCTATGCCATCACGCGTCGCTACGACGGCAAGCCCGACGGACGTGACGGGTTCCGGCACGCGCAGATCTTCTCGTCCTCCCTCGTCGCCCTCGCGCACGGCACGAACGACGCGCAGAAGACGATGGGCGTCATCACGCTCACGCTCGTCGCCGCCGGGCTGCAGAGTTCGGGCGACGAGGTCCAGCTCTGGGTGATCGTGAGCTGCGCGGTGGCGATCGCGCTCGGCACCTACATGGGCGGATGGCGCATCATCAAGACCCTCGGCACCGGGCTCACCGACGTGAAGCCCGCACAGGGCTTCGCCGCCGAGACCTCGACGGCGGCGACCATCCTCGCGTCGACCCATCTCGGGTTCGCGCTCTCGACCACGCAGGTCGCCTCGGGTTCGGTCATCGGCTCGGGCCTCGGCCGCCGCGGATCGAAGGTGCGGTGGCGCACGGCCGGCCGGATCGGCATCGGCTGGCTGATGACGCTCCCGGCCGCGGGTGCCGTCGGCGCGCTCGCCGCGCTCGTGGCGCAGCTCGGCGTCATCGGCGTGCTCATCGACGCGGTCGTCGGCGTGATCGTGATCGCGGTCATCTTCCTGTGGTCGCGCCGCAACGAGGTGTCGCACACGAACGTCGTGAGCGAGGTCGCGGCTTCGGGCCGCGCCGTGAAGATCAAGCGCAATCCGAAGCCGAAGAAGAAGGTGGCGCCGTGATCGACTGGTTCGCCTTCCTCATCGTGCTCGTCTCGGCGTTGGTCGGCGCGACGGTCGTCGTCTGCGCCTACTCGCTCGGCATCCGCCTGCTCACGGCCTCGGGCCGCACGCCGATCGTGACGCCGGCCGCGTTCACCGACGCCATCACGGTCGTGACGCCGGCCGAGATCCGGCAGGCCGAGAAGCGCGCCGCCAAGGCCGCGAAGAAGTCACCGCTCAGCGAGGGCCAGAAGCGAGCCGCGCTCGTGGGCGCGTGGGCCTGTTTCACCGTGAGCGCCGTGGCAGTGGGCGTCGGCATCTACCTCATCGTCGGAGAGCACCTGTTCGAGCTCTTCACGTGAGCGGGGCTCGCCCTCCCGCCGATGCGGGGGATAGCCCCATACCCCGGCGGTCGTGGCATCCGTAGCGTGGAATCACACCCACGAACAGGAGAAACCCACCATGACCACCGCAACTCCCACCCAGCCGCAGGCGCCGTTCGCTGAGCCGAACCCGGCCGACCCGAATCTGTATGGGGCGCCCACCGCGCCCGCGGTGGAGTCGCGCGGATTCAGCATCGCGAGCCTCGTGCTCGGGCTCGTGTCGATCGTCGCGAGCTACACCTTCCTCGTACCGATCGGGGGCCTCGTGCTCGGCGTGATGGCGCTGAAGCGCGAGCCGGCGTCGCGCACCATGGCGATCTGGGGCATCGTGCTGAACGCGGTCATGCTCGCCGGCGCGGCACTCGTGACCTTCGGTGCGTTCGCCCTCGGCCTCGCGATGCTGCCGTTCGCGTTCCTCTGAGCGAGCGATCTCGGGCGGCGGGGCGCGCAGGCGCCCCGCCGCCATTCGCATGCCCGAGTCGGCGGTAGGCTCGAAGGCGAGTATCAGGCGCGGCGATCCCGCGCGAAACGAGGCGATGGAGCCGCACTGTGTCGATGACCCGACCCGAACCCCTGTCCGAACACGAGATCGCGAAGGAGAACGTGACGAACCGCGACGAATCAGCCCAGCCGACCCGCACCGAGACGGATTCGCTCGGCAGCGTCGAGGTTCCGTTCGACGCCTATTGGGGGGTGCACACCGCTCGCGCACTCGAGAACTTCCCGATCTCGAAGCGACCCATCTCGGTCTATCCCGATCTCATCGTGGCGCTCGCGTCGGTGAAGCAGGCCGCCGCGCGCGCCAACCGCGACGTCGGCGTGCTCAGCGGAGAGAAGGCGGCCCTGATCGATCAGGCCTGCCAGCGCATCATCGACGGTGAGTTCCACGACCAGTTCATCGTGGGGGTGATCCAGGGCGGCGCAGGCACCTCGACGAACATGAACGCGAACGAGGTCATCACGAACGTCGCGCTCGAGATCGCCGGTTACCCCAAGGGCCGCTACGACATTCTGCATCCGATCGACGACGTGAACCGCAGTCAGTCGACGAACGACACCTATCCGACGGCGCTCAAGATCTCGCTCGCCTTCACGTTGAAGACCCTCCTCGCAGAGCTCGAACTGCTGCGCCAGGCGTTCGGCCGCAAGGCGGAGGAGTTCCACGGGGTGCTGAAGGTCGGGCGCACCCAGTTGCAGGACGCGGTGCCGATGACCCTCGGCCAGGAGTTCCACGGCTTCGCGACGACGCTCGGCGAAGATCATGCCCGTCTCACGGAGACGATCTGGCTGCTCTCCGAGATCAACCTCGGCGCGACGGCGATCGGCACGGGCATCACCGCCGACCCCGGGTACGCGGTCTCCGCCGTGCGCCACCTCAACGAGATCACCGGCCTGAGCCTCGAGTCGGCACCCGACCTCATCGAGTCCACGAGCGACGCCGGCGCGTTCATGTCGTTCTCCGGCTCACTGAAGCGCAGCGCGATCAAGCTCTCGAAGATCTGCAACGACCTGCGCCTGCTCTCCTCCGGCCCTCAGGCAGGTCTCGGCGAGATCAACCTTCCGCCTCGTCAGGCGGGCTCGAGCATCATGCCTGGCAAGGTGAACCCGGTCATCCCCGAGGCGGTCAACCAGGTGGCGTACGCCATCGCCGGCACCGATGTCACCGTGACGATGGCGGCCGAAGCCGGGCAGCTGCAGCTCAACGCCTTCGAGCCGGTCATCGCCCACTCCCTGCTGCAGTCCATCGTGTGGTTGCGTCAGGCCTGCTGGACGTTGCGCGTCAATTGCGTCGACGGCATCACGGCGAACGTCGAACGCCTCGACTCGATGGTGGCCTCGAGCGTCGGCGTCATCACCGCGCTCATCCCGCACATCGGCTACACGGCTGCGGCGACGCTTGCCAAGGAGGCGCTCGCCACAGGTCGACCGGTCGCCGACCTCGTCGTCGAGGGCGGACTCATGACCAGGCACGATGTGGAGCGCCAGCTCGCGCCATCGCGGCTCTCGGGTATGCACCCGATCACCACGGCGATTCCCGTCATCGACCTGCAGGGCGAGCCGTCGGAGTAGCGCACGGGGGCTGGTCTCAGATGACGCGGCAGTGCGTGGTCAGCGAGCCGATGCCCTCGATCGTGACGGTGACCGTCGAGCCGTCGTGGAGGAAGACCTGGGGGTTGCGGGAGTAGCCCGCGCCCCCAGGGCTGCCCGTCGAGATCAGCGTGCCCGCCGGGATCGTCGCAGATCGCGACAGGTACGAGATGATCTCGGCCACGGTGCGCACCATCTCGTTCGTCGAAGCGTCCTGCAGCAGGTGTCCGTCGAGGTTGGTCGTGAGCCAGAGATCTTGCGGGTCGGGCACCTCGTCAGCGGTCACCACGACCGGCCCGGTCGGCGTGAAGCCGTCGAACGACTTGCAGCGCGACCACTGCGCCTCGCTGAACTGCAGGTCGCGCGCCGTGATGTCGTTCACCGCGGTGTAGCCCCACACGTAGTCGAGGGCGTCCCTGACGTGCACCCCGCGCGCAGGGCGGCCGATGATCACGCCGAGTTCGGCCTCGTAGTCGACCTGCTTCGTGAGGTCGTCGGGCCACGAGGTCGTCGCGCCATGCCCGGTGAGCGAGTTCGGCCACAGCGAGAAGATCGTCATGGCCGTCTCGGAGCGGAGCTTCAGCTCGGATGCATGGGCGGCGTAGTTCGCACCGATCGCGATGACCTGGGCCGGTCGCAGCACCGCCGACGAGTGCCGGAGGTCGGACACGGGTGTGAGCGCCGTGCCGGACGCGAGCGCCGAGTCGACCGCGTCGCGCACCTCGCCGAGCCCGTCGGGGCCGCGCTCGATCAGGTCTTGCAGGTCGCGGGGCGCGTGCGGCATCACCTCGTCGAGGAAGAGCGCGGAATCGGCCACCACCACCGAGAGTCGAGGAGTGGTCTGGCCTTCGACTCTCAGGTGCGCGAACTTCACCCATCTAGGCTATCGGGCACCTCTCGCGCGAGACTGTGCGTCACGTACAACGAATGCGTACGAATGCACCGCGGCGTCGACAACTGCGACATGCTCAGGGCGCCCCGCTCGCTGCACGCCACAGGTGCATCGACGCGTAGCTGCGCCACGGTGCCCACCGGGCGCCGACCGCGTCGAGTTCGCGCGCGGTCGCGGGCAGGCCGAGCCGCGCGGCGCCGTTGCGAAGGGCAAGGTCACTCGTCAGCAGGATGTCGGGTGCACGGGTGACGCGCATCGCGAGGTAACCGGCCGTCCACGGGCCGATGCCCGGCACGTCGAGGAGGTCGTCGCGCAGTTCGTCGCGATCGCGTTCGGGGGCGACGACGAGGTCGCCGGCGTCGAGCCGCCGAGCCACGTCGACGATGGTGCGGATGCGTGCGCGTGGCCCGCGAAGCACCGATTCGCCGCCCTCGGCGATCGCGCGGGCAGTCGGGAACAGCATGGCGGGCTCGTCGTCGGCCACCACGGGCAGTCGTTCACCGAGGGCCGCTGCGAGCCTGCCGAGCGCGGTGCGCGCCGACGCAACCGACACCTGTTGGCCGATGATGGCGCGGAACACGAGTTCATGGGCGTCGAGGCACCCCGGCACCCGCATGCCAGGAACGGCCGCCACGGATGCCGCGAGCGCGGGGTCGCCGGCAAGGGCCGCGTCGATCGCCACGGCATCGGCATCGAGGTCGAACAGCCGCCGCACGCGTGCGACGAGCGGCGGCAGGTCGGCGAGCGTCGAGAGTCGGGCCTCGACGTCGAGCGCGGCGGCGGCGACGCCGTCGCTCGAGGAGAAGGCCACGAGGGCGGGCCCGCCCGGCAGTCGGAGGGTGCGCCGGTAGTCGGCGGGCCCGGCGACCTCGACACCGTCGAGTGCGCGAGCCTGCAACCAGGCGAACACGCCCGACGCGTCGAACGGCGCGCGCGCCGGCAACCGCAGCCGAACGACGCTCTCGGCGCCGCTCGTCGCGCGGCCGGCCACGACCTGGCGGAGGTCGGCGCGGCCCGGCGATGGCCGCCGCTCGCGCACGCGCGCGGTCGCCCGGAGCTCGAGCGGACTGCGCTGGTAGACCTCGCGAATGGTGTCGTTGAACTGGCGGATGCTGCCGAACCCCGACGCGAACGCCACGTCTGCGACGGGCAACGAGGTGGCCGTGAGCAGCGACCGCGCCGTCTGCGCGCGGTGCGCACGCGAGAGCGCGAGCGGACCCGCGCCGAGCTCTGCGGTGAGCACGCGGGTGAGGTGCCGAGGCGTGTAGTTGAGTCGCGCCGCGAGCCCGGGCACGCCCTCGCGTTCGACCACGCCGTCGGCGATGAGGCGCATGGCACGTGCGGCGAGGTCGTCGCGCAGGTCCCACTCGGGGGAACCGGGCACGGCGTCGGGCAGGCAGCGCTTGCAGGCGCGCAGCCCCGCCTCGTGCGCGGCGGCGGCGGTGAGGTAGAAGCTCACGTTCGAGGGCTTGGGGGAGACGGCCGGACAGCTCGGCCTGCAGTAGATGCCCGTCGAGTGCACGCCCGTGATGAACTGGCCGTCGAACCGCGCATCGCGGGACTGCATGGCACGATAGCGCTCGGCGAACAGCGGATCGTCGAGCGGGTCGGCGAGCCCCGTGAGGGTGCGTTGCGGTGGTGTCATGCGACCAGCCTCGCACGAACCCCCGACCTCGACTGGCGGAAATCGGACACCGCCGCATGGCTAGGCTGGGCGGATGCCGCATGATGTCGTCACCCAGCTGAAGGCCGCCCTCGGGGCATCCGTCTCACTCGACCCCGCCGCCCTCGAGGCCACCCGCGAAGACCGCTCGGGGTGGCGCAGCGCGACCCCGCCGCTGGTGGTCGTGCACGCGGCATCCGTCGCCGAGGTGCAGCAGGTCATGCGCATCGCCCACGCGACCGGCACTCCGGTCGTGCCGCGGGGTGCGGGCACGGGCCTCGCGGGCGGGGCCATCGCGAGCCCGGGTGCGATCATGCTCGACCTCTCCCGCATGAACCGGATCCTCGAGGTGTCCGAGGCCGACGAGCTCGCGGTCGTCGAGCCCGGCGTGCTGAACGGCGACCTCAACGTCGCGCTCGCACCGCGCGGGCTCTGGTTCGCGCCCGACCCGGCCAGCCGCGCCATCTCGTCGATCGGCGGCAACATCGCCACGAACGCCGGCGGGCTCCTGTGTGCGAAGTACGGAGTGACGCGCGAGGCGGTGCTGGGGCTCGTCGTCGTGCTCGCCGACGGGCGCCTGCTGCGCACCGGCCATCGCACCGTGAAGGGCGTGACCGGGTACGACCTCACCGCCCTCCTCACCGGTTCAGAGGGCACCCTCGGCATCATCGTCGAGGCGACCGTGCGACTGCGGCCGATCGCGCGCGGCGAGGTCGTCACGGTCGCCGCCACGTTCGCCGACGTCGAGCGCGCCGCCGCGGCATCCGCAGCCGTGACCGCCGCGCGCATCAGGCCGGCGGTGCTCGAGCTCATCGACTCCTCGGGTCTCGCGCGGGTCGCCGCATACCTCGGCGATGCCGGCATCGCGGGCACCCCGCTCGAGGGCATCGCACCCGGCGAGACGTTCCTGCTCGCCCAGAGCGATGCAGACGGCGCGAGCTCAGAGGCCGATGCGATCGCCGAGGTGTTCAGGTCGGCAGGCGGCCGGGTGTCGAGATCCGCGGATGCCGCGGCCGGCGAGCGCCTGCTCGACATCCGGCGGGCGATGCATCCCGCGCTCGCGGCATCCGGCCAGGTGCTCATCGAAGACGTCGCGGTGCCGCGGTCGCGGCTGCCCGAGATGTTCCGCGCCATCGACGAGATCGGGCGGCGCTACGGCATCGAGATCCCGACCATCGCGCATGCGGGCGACGGCAACCTGCACCCGAACTTCGTGTACTCGGGCGACGAGGTGCCCGCCGAGGTGTGGCAGGCCGCCGACGACATGTTCCGGGCGGCGGTCGCGCTCGGCGGCACGCTCACCGGCGAGCACGGTGTCGGCGTGCTCAAGCGCCGATGGCTCGCCGACGAGCTCGGCGACGATTCGTTCGAGCTGCAGCGCGGCATCAAGGCGCTGTTCGACCCGACCGGCATCCTGAATCCCGGCGTGATGTTCGAGTCGCCCGAACGATGACGCCGTCGGTCGATATGCTGCGCGAGTGAGCCAAGTGTCGCCGACGCCCGCGAACCCGAATCCCGCGCCGCCGCTGTGGAACACGCCGCCCGTCGCGCGCAGCGGCGGCGCCGTGTTCGCGGCGATCGGCATCGTCGTCGCGGCGATCATCGGCCTGCTCGTGCTGGCCTACCTCATCGCGGGCCTCGGCGTCTCGAGTCTCGTCATCGGGTCGTTGCTCGCGCTCGTGCCGCTCGCCATCGTGCTGCTCGCGGTGCGCTGGGTCGACCGCTGGGAGCCCGAGCCGCGCTGGGCGCTCTGGTTCGCCTTCCTCTGGGGCGGCGGGGTCTCGGTCGCGATCGCGTTGCTCGTCGACCTGGGCGTGCAGCTCGCGATCGCGTTCGCCGAGCCGGGCGGCGGCCAGAACGAGGCCCTGCAGGCGGTGGTGCAGGCACCCATCGTCGAAGAGACGGCGAAGGGCGTGGGCGTGCTCCTGCTCTACGCGTTCTCGAGGTCGCATTTCGACGGACCGGTCGACGGGCTCGTCTACGCCGCCACGATCGCGGCCGGGTTCGCCTTCACCGAGAACATCCTCTACTTCGCTGCCGCGCTCGCCGAGGGTGGCGCAGACGAGCTCGGTGCGACCTTCGTCGTGCGGGGGCTCTTCTCGCCGTTCGCGCATGTGCTCTTCACCGCGTGCATCGGGCTCTGCGTCGGCATCGGCGCGCGACGCGGGGGTGGGGCCGGCGTCGTGGGGTGGTTCCTGCTCGGCCTCGTGGCGGCCGTGCTCCTGCACGGCTTCTGGAACGGCTCGCTCGCCTTGGCGAGTGACGCGATCGGCCTCTACTTCACGGTGCAGGTGCCGATCTTCATCGGGGCGATCCTGCTCACCTGGTTCCTCCGCCGTGAGGAGGTGCGGGTCACCCGTACCCGGCTCGCCGAGTACGGCGCCGCCGGATGGTTCAGTCCGGCCGAGGTCGAGATGCTCGCGACGCCGGGTGGCCGTCGCCAGGCGGTCGCATGGGCGCGTGCGCAACGACCGCCGCGCACCGCGTCGATGCGCAGGTTCATCACGGATGCCACGCACCTCGCGTTCACCCGGCATCGCCTCGCCACCGGCCGTGCCGGGCGACGTGCGGCCGCCGACGAGCAGGCGCTGCTCGCCGCGGTGTCGGCGGGTCGTGCGGCGTTGCTGCGCTGATCGCTCGCGATCCGGGCACGGGCGGCCCGGCACCGGCGCGGCCACAGAAGAAACTCGCCGCCCTGTGGTGTGGCACTGCCGACATCTCTACGGGGCGACGAGTTCTCGAATTCCAGCGTGCAACGTGTTCGCAGTCAGCGCAAGGG
>DASSBT010000138.1:0-39526 GCA_035698465.1 Agromyces sp.
GTTCCTTCGGGGCTGGGCGCGCGCACGGCGCTCTGATGTGCGGTGGGATGCGCCACACGCCGTGGGGGCGCTACCCGCTCACTCTAGTGGAGGCCGGATGCGGCATCCGTTGTGTGACGATGACGACGTCACCGGCGATGACCCGACGCCGTGTCAGGAGAAGTCGATGCCGCCCAACTCGAAGAGCGCGGCGAAGTCGAACGCCAGCGCCTGCACGAGTGCGTACCCGGCGGCGAACAGCACGATCTGCGCGAGTGGCCCGCGGTGCCGCCCGAGCCAGAACGCGATGCCGAAGACGAGGAGCGGCACGACGAGGGCGGCGACGAGGATGACGACGCCCCATGGGGCGAACGAGACACCGAGGTCGCCGACGAGCAGCGACATCCCGACGAGGTCGCGCACCGCCTCCCACACGTCGTACACGTAGAGCACGCCGAAGAGCACCGCGATGGTCACGGCGAGCCAGAGGGGCGTCGCGTGCCGGGCGGGAGCGTTCGACGTTGCGCCGTCGGTGGTGCGGTCGTCGCCGTCGATGGGTACGGATGCCTCAGTCAACTCAACCTCGCAGCAGGAACGGGAGGGGGACGAGGAGCACGGCCCCCGCGATGAGCCAGAGGAGCCGTGCCTGTCGATGCCCGGCGGCGAGCCAGAACACGGTGGCGAACCACAGCACCGGAGCCGCCGCGGCGAGCCAGCGCCCCAGTGAGTACATGAACTGGGCGAGCGGGTCGGCGAGCTGCGGTGGTGCTGTCGTAGCGGCGATCAGCCAGCCGATGGCGTACAGCAGGTAGACGCCGCCGAGCACCCCGAGCACGACGAGTTCGGTCGAGCCCGGCTGCCTCGCGGCATCCGCGTCTTCGATGGTGTCGACGTCAGTCTCGGCCGTGCCGGCGGCGCGAACTGGGCCATCCGTCTGAACGTCGTCGGTCGAGCCGTCGACCGGCACCGGCCTGCCGACCGCCTTCCACCCGGGTGCGAGCGTCGGGTCGTCGTCGCCCTCCCACCGCAGGGCGTCGTCGTCGGGATCGCGGGGCATGCGACCAGACTATCGAGTCGGATGCCCCGCGACCCATGTCGCGACCCGGGCAGGGTGCGGACGCCGCGGCCTCACTGCCCCGTCGGCAGGCCGTGGAATCCCCGGGGGTCGTTGTCGTCGACCTGCAGGGTCGGGATGCGGTCAGCCTGGACGCGGTGCTCGGCACGGGTGACCTCATGGGCAAGGCCGTTCGCGTTACGATCTGGCGTGGCCGGGATGACGAAGTCGCCCTGCCCGACGCGGCGCTGCGCACCGTCGACGGAGTTCTGGGCCCGCTCCTGTGCGAGGTCTTGGTACATCTGAGCCCTCCGCTCGGCGAGGTCGAGATACCCCGCGCGCAGTTCCTGGATCTGAACGCGAGACATCCGACTGGAATCGGAGTCGGGAAGTTGCCGCTGTCCTGCGCATGATGAGAGCGCGAACCCGGCGGTGACCGCGATGAGCGCGGTGGCGATGATGCGTTGGGTGTTCTGCGTGGTGTTCATGGCCGCAGGTTCGCGTGCACCGGTATGGGGTCGGGCATCTGTCGGTATGGATCGGGTATGGGTGTGCCGCTCGGGCGTTGACACCCGTCGCGCTCGCGCGCAGAATTCGGCTGTGGAAATCCGAGTCCTCGGTGACCTCACGATCGACGGCGGTCCGCTCAGTCCGAAGGAGCGTTCCCTACTCGCCGCGCTCGTCCTGCGATGCGGCAACGTCGTCACTCCGTCGGAACTGGCCGACGCAGGGTGGGGCGACGACGTGCCGGGAACCTGGCCGAAGCAAGTACAGGCGGCCATTGTTCGCATTCGCCGTGCTCTCGGCTCCGAAGCCGTGGTGACGTCGCGCGGCGGGTATCGACTCGTCGTCGCTCCCGACGCCGTCGATGCGGTCCGGTTCGAGCACCTGCTCAGTCTCGCCCGCGAGCACCGAGCCGACGGCGACCCGGCACGGGCCGTCGACACGATCGAACGCGCGCTCGCACTGTGGACGGGCCAGCCCTATGCCGATCTCGGCGAGTGGCCGCCGACCGTCGGCGAGGCAGAACGCCTGCTCGAGCTGCGTGCCGTCGCAGAGGAGGACCTGCAGAGAAGTCGGCTGGAGTGCGGCGAGCACCGCGCCGTCGTCTCCGACGCCGAACGGTTGGTGCGAACCGAACCCCTGCGCGAGCCCCGCTGGGCGATCCTCGCGACGGCGTTGTACCGTGGCGGTCGCCAGGCCGATGCGCTCGCCGCCATCCGCAGGGCGCGCGAACTCCTCGATGACGAGCTCGGCATCGAGCCGGGCGCCGAGCTCGTCGCCCTCGAGATGGCGATCCTGCGCCAGGATGCCGCGTTGGAGCCACCGCCCGCGCCGCGCCGCACGAGCGAGGAATGCCCGTATCGTGGCCTGCAGCCGTTCGGAGCAGACGACGCCGACACGTTCTTCGGTCGTGACGACGACATCGTCGCCGTGCTCGCACGCGCCGCTCGCGCACCGTTCCTCGCGGTGACGGGCCCGTCTGGCTGTGGCAAGTCCTCACTCGTGCTCGCCGGCATCGTGCCTGCGCTCCGCGCCCGCGGCGAATCCGTGACGATCCTGAGTACTGGAGGCGCATCGGTCGCCCGCCTTCGCGATGCGCTTGCCGATCGAACGCACGTCGACGTGGTCGTCATCGACCAATTCGAGGAGTTGTTCCACTCACGACTGTCTGAAGAGGAGGTCACCGAGTTCTGCACGGTGCTCGCCGACGCGATCAGTTCGGGCCGGCGGGTCATCGTCGCCGTGCGGTCCGACTTCCTCGACGATTGTGCACGCGAGCCCAGCATCGGGCCGCTCTTCACCGAGGGCGTACACCTCGTCGGTCCCCTTTCCCCATCCGGCCTCCGCCACGCGATCGAGGAACCCGCGAAGCTCGCAGGGTTGCGTTTGGAACCCGGCCTCACCGAACTGATCCTCCGCGACGCGGTCGGCTCTTCCGGCGCGCTACCCCACGTCTCGCACGCGCTCGTCGAGACCTGGCTGCGCCGCGAGGGCGCGACCCTCACGGTCGCCGGCTATGAGGAGTCGGGCGGAATCTCTGGCGCGATCGCCCAGTCCGCCGACCGCCTGTTCCTTTCACTCGACGCGACGCAACGCGAGATCTGCCGCTCGACGTTCCTCCGGCTCGTCGAGATCGGCGCCGACGGTGCCCCGATGCGTCGCCGCATCCCGTTGAAGCCGCTCCGGGCGGATGCCGCGCACGATTCGGTGCTCACCGGGCTTGCGAGGGCCCGTCTCGTGAGTGCGGAGGAGGACTCGCTCATCGTCGCCCACGAGTCGCTCGCGACCGCCTGGCCGCGGCTTCGCGGATGGCTCGACGACGACGCCGAGGGCACTAGAACCATGCACGCACTCGCGACCGCCGCGAACACCTGGGAGAGTGACGATCGGGCTGAAGAGGACCTCTACCGAGGGGCCCGGCTGCAAGCGGCTGTCGAGTGGCGCGATGACACAGGACCCGAGCTCACCGAGTCGGAGCGCGAGTTCCTCGAGGCATCCGCCCGACGGGAATAAGCCGACAAGGCAGCCCTCCTGGAGAATTCCCGGCGGGATCAACGACAGAATCGTCAACTGCGCACCCTGCTCAGCATCGCAGCGAGCTTGCTCGTGCTCACGATCGTGGGAGCCACCATGCTCGTGGCTGCGACCCAGGAGACCGCACGCGAGCGCGAGGCAGCGATCATCGGAGCAGTCGTCTCCACTTCCTATGCCCTGCGCACTTCGGAGCGCGATGTAGCTGCGCTCATCGCGGCCGAAGCGTACCGAAGGTGGCCGGAGGATGCGAGGACACGCAGCGCCCTGCTGGCGACGCTCACCGTTGCCGAAGGCTTCCTCGGCAACCGATACATTGCGGGTGCGGACCGTATCGCCGGGGATGGCATCCCCGGCACCGAGAACGCGGTCATCGTTCGCGACAACACGTCCGCCGGGGTCTACGATCTGCGAACTGGCGATCCCGTGCGGGAGTTGAAGTTCGGAGATCCACCAACCGGCTGTTGCGGTTATGTATTCGTGCGGGTGAGCGACGACCGTAGTGTCGCGGTCGTGCTGCGACCCACCGAGTTCCTCAGCTCGTCTCAGTTTCCGGGCATGGGGCAATCCCGACGCTCGGAACTCGTTGTGATCGATCTGAAAACCGGTGACCTCCGACGGAGCCCGATCAAGATGGACATCGGCACCGGTGGGCTCGATCTGAGCCCCGACGGACGCTACGCCGCGGTCACCGACACGGGGAGCTATCAACGGGTCGATCTCGTCGATCTGGTCGCTGGGACCTCGAAGGAGATCACCGGCATTCGCGGTGGCGAGATGGTCCCGTTCTCACCGCCTACGGCCATCACCTTCATGTCCGACGGTTCACTCGTGATCGGCTCAGCGGGAAACCAGCTCGCGATCGCCGATGTGGCCCGTGGAGAGGTCGTCAGGAGCATTCACGTGCCCGCGAAGAGTGCCAATGTCGCCGTTGCCGCGACCGGTGACGGGCGAGTCGTCGCAGCAGGCGCGCGAGAATTGATCGCCGTCGACGTCCAGTCCGGCGACGTGCTCTGGGAACGCCGCTTCGCAACCGCCCAGCCCGCGCCGTGCGCGTGGTTGGCGATTGCCGAACCGGCATCCAAGCTCTATTGCGCAGATCTGTGGGGAGGCATCGAAGAGCGAGAGCTCGAGACCGGTGAAGTTACCGCCCGCCATCTCGATCCTCAACTCGGCATCGTCGGCCCGATCTCGGTCTCGGCCGACGGCCGACACCTCACGGCATTCGGGATGGGCTCGACGGCCGTCTCGCGGTGGCGATTGGACGGCACTGGACTCATCACCCGGATGATCGCCCACGGGTCGGTTGCGATGGCGGGCTACAGTCCTGACGGCAAGTCGATCATCACGGCGAAACGACGCCCGGGCACAACGCAGCCCGGCGAACTGACCGACTACTCGATCTGGGATCCGGAGACTGATCGAGAGCAGCTACATATACCAGGTACTGCGCTGAACGTCGGTTGGGCGGGCTCCGACGCCATCGTCGGCCTCTTCGATTCGATCGACACGGTTGGATTCCTCGACGCACGAACGGGGGAACACGTCCCGGGAGACCCGGTCAGCACGACGGTGCACCGTACGTGGCTGCTCGCTTCCGGCACACGCCTGTACGCACCCGATGCCGACGGCACCGTCGATGTGTACGATGGCCGAACCCATAAGCGACTCGATCCGTCGTTGCAGTTCGACGCCGTCGTGGAGTCCATCAGCGGCACGGAGGACGCATCGCGGCTTGCCGTTACCGTGTCACGCGATGAGCGGACCACGACGTTCATCGTCGATGGGCGCAGCGGCGCCGTGCTGTCGAAGGAGTTGGACGGACCAAACCTGAGCGTTCTGGTGAACAGTCGCGAGGTCATCGCCGGCGACGAGAACCGCTTGACGCGATATGACGTTCCCGGCTTCACCAGATCGGGCACATTATCCGGGGCACAGGGCGGCCTCTCCGAACTGCAGGTCTCTTCCGACGAGTCGATTCTGCTCGTGTCGGCGAGCGACGAGTCGGTGGCACTCTACGACCTCGACGCCGGCATCCGACTCGGCGATCCCATCTCGACGTCGTCGCCGATCATCACACCGGGCTACCTGCGGCCCGACGGGCGAGCGCTTGTCGTGAACGAGACCGAGGGCATCGCGCTCTGGGATCTCGATCCGGACCACCACATGACGGCAGCATGCCGGATGGCGGGACGCGACCTCACGCCTGAGGAGTGGGCGACGCAATTCAGTGACATCGGACCGTACCGTTCGACCTGCGGCTTCGGCGAAGTCCCCTGAACCATCGCGGGGCTGCCGCTCCGCGAGCAGCCCGTCGCGAACTCAGTCGCTCACTACCCGACGTCAGCGCGACGCCGCCACGGCCGCGGCAACGGTCGCGGCATCCGTCTCGTCGAAGCCGTCGATGCCGCCGCCTGGGCCGCTCGAGCCGCCGCGGGAGGTGTGACGGCGCGCCGAAAGATGCACGGCGTCGACGCCCGCCTCGGCCAATGCGCGGATGTCGTCGACGACGACTCCCCCGCCGGCCATGATCTCGAGGCGGCCGCGCGCGAGGTCGGCCATCGCTCGCAGCGCGCCGAGCCCGCTGCGGCAATTCGGTGCGCCGCCCGAGGTCAGCACGCGACGCACGCCCGTTCCCGCGAGCGATGCCACGGCCGAGAGCGGATCGGCCACCGCGTCGACCGCCCGGTGCACCGTGACGTCGAGTCCGTCGGCGGCGTCGAGGAACGCTGCGATCGCGTCGAGGTCGAGCGCACCGGCATCCGTCAGCGCGCCGACGACCACTCCGTGGGCGCCGAGCGAGCGGGCATGACGGATGTCGCGCGCGATCATGTCGACCTCGTCGGCGTCGTACACGAAGCCGCCGCCGCGTGGGCGCACCAGGATGTGCACGAACGACGACGCGGATGCCGCGCCCGCGAGCTCGACGGCCGCCTCGATCAGCGCCGCCGATGGGGTGAGCCCGCCGAGGTCGAGCGCTTGGCACAGCTCGACCCGGGCGGCTCCGCCGTCGAGTGCGACACGGACCCCCGCGGCATCCTGCACGGCGATCTCGACTGGGAGGGGTTCGGTCATTCCCTCACGGTACCGCCGCGAGGCGGCATGAATGCCGGATGGTTCGGCGCGATTGACGGGAGCAGAACGCAGGCGGAACATGTGGAGCATGGACGCGCCGCGAAACGGGGTACACGCGCACGCAGCGACACCGGGCCGCGGCATCCGTGGCTGGGCGACCTGCGCGGTGCTCGCTGGAACCGTGTTACTCATGGCGGCCCTTGGGGGATGTGCCGCCGGCGACGGTTCGTCGGCGGGGGCGACCAGGTCTGAGAGTGCCCGGGCGACCGGCACAGGCGACGGGCACGACGACCGTGACGGCAACGAGCACGACGGGGACAACGGAGGCGACTCCGTCGTCACCGAGATCGAGTTCGACGAACTCATCGACGACCCGGAGCGGCTCGTCGGCCAGCAGGTCAGTGTGACCGGCAACGTCTTCTTCGTCTCGGAATGCCCGCCGCCGGGGGCTGCGAACGCCACGTGCGTGTTGCTGGGATACCTTGCAGGCCCCGAGCAGCACACCCTCATCGCTGCCGACGTCGCGAAGGCCATCGCACTGGCCGAGGGCGGGCATCGACTGTCCTGCCCGGAGGGCAGCCAGCCGACCCCGACCTGCGGCGACTGGGTCGGTGAGGCAACCTACACGGTCGAAGGAATCCTTCAGCATCAGGTGCTCGGCGGGCGCGAAACCAACCTCGTGCAACTCGACGTCTCGGAGAAGAGCGCACCGCAAACCTAGTAGCCCCCGAATTGGGGGTAACATATCGTCCCTGAAGCAATAGACAGACACTCGGGATAAGGCCACGGTTTGGCGTGTCGAGCGCGGCCGGTTCTGGCGAGGTGGGTTCGCCCAGGCACGCGCCGAGGGGGTTGTCATGAACGACCGTACTTTCGCGCGCGCTTCGCACGGATCCCGGGTACGCAAGGTCGGCGCAGTGGTCGCCGCATTCGCGTTCGTCGGCGCCACGCTGCTCGCTGCACCCGCTGGGGCCGCGACCATCGACGCCGACTATGTCGCGCAGGGTCCCGCGCCGATCACCGGCGGTCAAGTCGAAGGCGTGACCCCGAACAACGAAGTGGCCGGGGCGGTGCACACCATCGTCGCGCATCCGACCGATGCGAACATCGCCTGGATCGGCACCGTCAACGGCGGCGTCTGGCGCACCTTCAATGCGACGGCGGCCTCGCCGACCTGGACTCCGCTCACCGACCAGCAGTCGAGCCTGTCGATCGGCGCCCTCGAACTCGATCCCACCGTCGCGACCAACACCGTGCTCCTCGCGGGCATCGCGCGCGTGAGCTCGTTCGGCCGGATCTCAGGGCCCCTGAACGGCTTGCTGCGCACTGCCGACGCCGGAACGACGTGGACGCCGCTCGGCGCCGTCCAACTTGCCGGCGAGAGCATCTCGGGCGTCGCCCCGCGCGGCAACACGATCGTCGTCGCCTCCAACGCCAACAGCAATGTCTTCGGCGCGGGCCAGGGAGGCATCTTCCGCAGCACCGACGGCGGCGCGAACTTCACACGCCTCTCGGGCAACGGCACCAGCGGGCTGCCGAACATCGGTGTCTTCGACCTCGTCGGCGACAGCTCGAATACCGCGGTGCTCTACGCCGGCTCGCAGCAGGGCCTGTTCCGGAGCACCGACACGGGCGCCACCTGGACGAACGTCACGAACCAGGTCGCCGGTATCGCCAACGCGACGACGAACAACGTCGAACTCGCGGTGCACAACAGCGCGGGCAACAACGTCGTCTACGCCGGTGTCGTCAACAATGGTCAGCTCAACGGACTCTGGCGATCGGTCGACCAGGGTGCGAACTGGACGCAGCTCGACACGCCCGTCACCAACGAGGGCGGCGCCATCGTCGGCCTGCAGCCGCGCGAGAAGCCCGGGGGCCAGGGCGGCATCCACTTCTCGATCCTCGCGGATCCGACCAACGCGAACCTCGTCTACGTCGGCGGTGACCGCCAGCCGCTGAGCCAAGGGGCGAACACCGGCACGTTCCCGAATTCGATCGGCGCGAACACCTTCAGCGGGCGCCTGTTCCGCTGCGACGCGAGCCTTGCCGCCAATTCGCAGTGCACCCCTCTGACGCACAACGGGACGAACGGCAATAGCGCGCCGCACGCCGACTCGCGCGAGATGGTCTTCGACGTCAATGGCGACATCCTCGAGGCCGATGACGGCGGCGTCTACCGGCAGACCGACCCGTCGACCACGAACGGCGACTGGCAGTCGATCAACGGCACGCTCCAGATCAGCGAGCACCACTCGTGCGACTACGACAGCGTCGGTGACCTCATCCTCTGCGGCGACCAGGACACCGGGGCCCCCGAGCAGTCCGCATCCGGAAGCTCGAGCTGGGCCGAACTGAGCGCCGGCGACGGCGGATTCGTGGCCGTCAACGACAGCGGTGCGTCCTCGATCCGATTCAGCAGTTCGAACAGCTTCGGCGCGGGCTCGTTCCTGCGGCGCACCTGCACCGCGGCGAACGTGTGCGTCAACTCGGCGCCCGGATTCAATGTGGTCGGCCAGGGGCAGACCATCCAGGCGTTCGAGACGAACGCCGCAGGGCAGTCCACGCTTCCGCTGTACACGCCCCTCGCGATCAACACGATCGATCCGACCCGCTTCATCGTGACGTCCAACCGGGTCTACGAGTCCACCGACTCGCTCGACAACCTGACCATCATCGTCAACAGCCTCGGTGCGAACACCGGCACGACGAGGGCGATCGCCTACGGCGGTCGCGCGGGTGGCGCCGACAACGCCGGCGTGCTGTGGTTCGGCGACACGGCGGGCCAGCTGTTCCTCCGCAGCGGCGGTGCCGGTGCGCCGGCCCAGCTGCCCGGATGGACGAACGGCGTGACGAGCGACATCGTGCTCAACCCCGAGAACTGGGCAGACGCCTTCGTCGCCTCCGGCACGCAGGTGTTCCGCACCGTGGATGCCGGCGGAACCTTCACCGACGTGACGGGCAACCTCGGCACCGTCGCCGCCGGCGTGAACGTGCGCTCACTCGAGATCGTGCCCGTGCCCGGAACCGACGTGCTCGCACTGCTCGCCGGCACCGACACGGGCGTGTTCGTCAGCCAGACCCAGAACCTCGGCGTGTGGGCCGAACTCGGGTCGGCGCTGCCGAACACCATCGCATTCGACCTCCACGTCGACCCGGCCGATGACGTGCTGCTCGTCGGCACCATGGGCCGTGGCAGCTGGCTCGTCGACGACATCAGCGACCTCATCCCGATCGCCGACCTCAGGGTTTCGAAGACGGATGACCCCGACCCCGTGATCGCCGGCGAAGAGCTGTTCTACACCGTGACCGTCACGAACGACGGGCCGGATGCCGCGGCAGGCGTGGTCGTCGTCGACACCCTGCCCGCCGAGGTCGAGTACCTCTCCGATGACGGTGGATGCACCTACGACGCGCTCGACCATCAGCTCACGTGCGAGATCGGCGACGTTCCCGCCGGTGAGAGCCGCTCCTTCGTCATCAAGACCCGGGTCCACTCCGACACCGTGGTCGACGAGGACGACGGCACCCTCCTCATCGAGAACATCGTCTCGGTCTCGGGATCGAGCGTCGACGACGCACTGGCGAACAACACGTTCACACAGCGCACGTTCGTGCAGGAGCGCAGCGACCTCAAGGTGACGAAGGTCTGCAAGCCCGATGACGAGCTTCCGGCCGGAGACATCGGCAACTGCACCATCTTCGTCGACAACCTCGGGCCGTCGTCGGCACGCGACATCGTCGTGACCGATGCGAACCTCAGCGACGGCGCGTTCACGATCGGCAACGTCACCGCAAGTCAGGGAACGTGTGGTGCGCCGGTCAGCGGTGTGATCACCTGCGAGCTCGGCGACCTCGCCGCGGCATCCCCCACCGCCACCGGTCGCGCGCAGATCGACGTCGAGGTCTCGGCGACCGAGGACGTCGACATCAACGACGTGGTCACCGTGACCTCGCCGACGCCCGACCCTGACCAGTCGAACAACCAGGCGCAGGAATCGATCAGTGTCATGGCCGTGGCGGACCTCTCGGTCGACAAGACCGGGCCGCCCGACGCGATCGCCGGCACCGACATCACCTACACGCTGTCGATCGCGAACGACGGCCCGTCGACCGCGAGCGGCGTGATCGTGACCGACGTGCTGTCGAGCGGAGTGACGATCCTCTCGGTAAGCGGATCCGACGGAGCGTCGTGCAACGCCGGCGTGCCCGGCGACGCCTCGCTGCCCACCGTCTGCTCGTTCGGAGACCTCGCGCCGGCCGCGACGCGCACGATGACGGTCGAGGTGCACATCCTCCCCGACTTCGTCGGCGCGCTCCACGACGACGCGACGGTGTCGAGTTCCACGTTCGACGACGACCTGGCCGACAACCTCGACACCGTCGTCACCGACGTGACCGGCTCGGCCGACCTGTCGATCACGAAGACCGACTCCCCCGACCCGGTGCTCGCCGGTAACGACCTCACCTACACAATCGTCGTCACGAACGGCGGCCCGTCGACCGCGAACGACGTCGAGGTCACCGACGACCTGCCCGACGGAACAACCTTCGTCGAGGGCGTCGACGGCAACGGCACCACGGTCTGCGCGCTCGTGCAGCCCGGCACCGTGGTCTGCGACCTCGATTCGATGGAGCCCGGGGCATCCGAGACGATCTACGTCACGGTGACCGTCGACCCGTCGCTGCCGCCCGGCACCGTGCTCGAGAACACGGCCACGGTCGACTCCTCGACGCCCGATCCCGACCCTGCCGACAACTCCGTCTCGGAGTCGACGGCGGTCGACACGGCGGCGGACCTCTGGCTCGACAAGACCGCGACCCTGCGTTCGGGCAACCCCTCGCCCGTCATCGTCTACACCCTGATCGTGCACAACGACACTGGGTGCGAGTCGGACGCACAGTCCACTCCGACGCCGACCTGCGGCAGCGGCGGCCCGTCGGACGCACAGGACATCGTGGTGACCGATGACCTGCCGCTCACCGCCAAGAAGATCGTCGTCCAGTTCGTGTCGCCGCAGTGCGTCTACGACAAGACGAGCCACGAGGTCACGTGCACGGCCGACGACCTCCCGGCCGGTGCCACCGTGCAGTTCGTCATCGAGGCACAGGCCAGTGGCAGTGTGGGCACGATCCTGAACGCGGCATCCGTCGCCAGCTCCACGTTCGACCCCGATACCGCCAACAACGACAACGACGCGTCGATCGTGGTGAAGGGCGGCACCGGCAAGGGCAAGGGCGGTCGTTAGGCCCAGGGGGAAGGCCCGCACGAGAAGGGCCTCGCGGCGAGCAGCGGATGCCGCGGGGCCCCACCCCCTAGAACACGGGCGTCCCGTTGCGCACGAGCCTCCAGTTCTCGACGTGGAACGTCGCCGGGTCGATCGTGCCCTGGGCCGACGCGTAGGCGACGATGGCCTCGCGGATCGCGACCTGGGCGTTGTACACGACCGGGGCGCTCGCGATGTGCGGGAACCCGCCGCCGCCCGACTGCCGGTAGTTGTTGATCGCGACGAGGAACTGCTGGTCGGGCGCCACGGGCAGGCCCCCGAAGGTCATGCCGGTGATGCGCGCGCCGACCGGCTGCGAGATGTCGACGTTGTAGTCGATGCCCGAGAACTGGTCGTAGTTGTAGTCGGGCGTGGTCGGCGAGTCGGGGTTGGGCCACGGCGCATTGGTCCACGATGCCGGATCGACCGGGGCATCCGGTGCGACCTGCTTGAAGTACTTCGCCGAGTACTCGAGGAAGTCCTTGATCTGCGAGCCCGTGAGCACCGAGGCCATCAGCGTGTTGTCGTAGATGTAGAGCCCGGCGACGTCCTTGATCGTGACCGAGCCGGCCGGGAAGCTCGCACCCCGGTTGAAGGGCGCGGCGATCGAGACGATGGGCAGGGATGCCTCGGGCGTGCCCGCGACCGCGGCGGCGACGGTGGCCGTCTGCACCTCGTTCACGTAGTCGAGGATCGCGGTGTCCTTCCAGCAGGCCTCCGCGGCCGACATCGCCTCGGTCGAGGTCGCCACCGGGGAATTCATGTAGGCCACCACGGCATCGTGCTGGTCGCGAATGAGGGCGACGAAGGCGGGGTCGTCGACCACCGTGTTCGTGTTCACCGTCATCGCCTTGCCCTGCATGACCTGCCAGCTGCCACGCACGAACTCGAGCCTCAGGTCGAACACGCTGACCCGCTGGCCCCAGTTCTTCGGCTCGCTCATGATGACCTGCTTGCCGGTCTCGAGGTTCGTGACGAACCGCTCGGGCACGTCGCGGTGCGCGTGGCCGAAGAGGATCGCATCGATGCCGGGCACCTGCTCGGCGACGAGCGCCGCCGCGTTCTCGACGGGAAGGTCGCCCGAGTACGACGAGGTGCCGCTGTCGCCCGAGTGCGCGCTGATCACGACGATGTCGGCGCCCTCGGCACGCATGACGGGCACCCAGCGGGCGGCTGCCTCGATGAGCCCCTGCACCTCGACCTTTCCCTCGACGTTCGCCTTGTCCCAGATGACGACACCCGGGTTCGTGAGGCCGAGCACGCCGACGCGAATCGGCGGACGGCCCTTCACCTTCATCCTCGTGATCGTGTACGGGGTGAACCTCGGCACCTTCGTGCCCGCGTGCACGGCGTTGGCGGCGAGCGCCGGCGCGTCCATCTGCGAGATCCAGTAATCGAGGAACTCGAGCCCGTAGTTGAACTCGTGGTTGCCGAGAGCCACGGCGTCGTAGCCGAGGGCGTTCATCTGCGCGGCCATCGGGTGGATCGCGCCCGTCTCGGTGACCGGCTCGACCGTCGCGTAGTAGAAGCCCAGCGGTGTGCCCTGAATCGTGTCGCCGGCGTCGAACAACAGGGTGCGCTCGCGACCCCGGTCGGCACGGATCTGGTTCACCACGCTCGCGACGCGGGCGAGGCCGACGGTGTTGCCCGCACTGTCGCTGTAGGTCGCGTCCTTGTAGTAGTCCCAGTTGACGACGTTCGTATGGAGGTCGGACGTGCCCATGATCGTGATGGTCACCGTCTTGTCGTTCGGTGCGGCGACGGCGGGGCCCGACCATCCGGCGGCGGCGAGCGCGCCGGCGGCGGACGCGCCGATCAGGACGTTGCGTCGGGAGATGCCGGATGTCGCGGGCTCGACGTCATCGTCGGGCACCGCGCACGAGCACCAGCGTGGGGCGGGTTCTGCGTGGGAGTGGGAAAGTTCGCTCATGCCACCACATGCGACCACACTCTGGCCGCCTCGACAAGAGGCCGAGGGGGAATTCGTGCTGCTCATTCGCGCACGGTCACCGAACTGCACGCCGACTGCACTCCGTGGTGGCGCAATTGGGCAAGCCAGGCCCGATTCGGCGCGGCGCGGGACGCCCGCAGCTGAAGCGAGTCGCGCCCTGACCTCCGGTCCGGATGGGACTGGCCCCCACTGCGCATGAGGAGGACACTCGTGTCATGACCGCCCGCAACGAGGCCGTGCGCCTCGCGATCTACTCCGGCCTCGCCCGCACGGGCCGACTTCCGACCACGGCAGAGCTCGCCGAGCAGACCGGATGCCCAGCACCGGAGATCGACGAGGCGCTCACCGAGCTCGCGACCGAACGCCACGTCGTGTTCGACGCAGGCCACGAGATCGTGCTCGCCCACCCGTTCGCGACCCGGAACTTCGCGTTCTCGGTAATGGGTGAGCACACGCTCTGGTGGGGCGGATGCGCGTGGGACGCGTTCGCGATCCCGAATCTCGTGCCCGACGAGCCGTCGGCGCTCGTCGCGACCACCTGCCCCGCGTGCGGCACGCCGCACTCGTGGACCGTGACTCGGGAGGGGCCGCCGGAGGGCACTCAGGTCGCCCACTTCCTGACGCCGATGGCGCAGGTCTGGGACGACGTCATCCACACCTGCGAGAACCAGCGCATCTTCTGCGACGAGGCGTGCGTCGATCAGTGGCTCGCCCAGACGGGCAACGAGCGCGGCGCGGTGTTCGACCTCGCCGCCCTGTGGCGGCTGGCATCCCAGTGGTACGCCGGCCGGCTCGCCACCCCCTATCGGCGGCGCGAGCCGGTGCAGGCGCACGAGTACTTCGCGAGCGTCGGGCTCGTGGGCCCGTTCTGGGGCAACGCGCCCTGAGCGCTCGATCATGGCGCACGGCCTCACCGCGCGATCCGAGCAGCAGCGAAGGCCACGCTCGAACGGCCCGCCCCGAAGCATCCGGAGCGGGCCGTTCTGGTCTCGAAACGCGTCCGGCTTCGCCGCGCGCTACTCGACCGGCGAGGTCAGCGGGCGACCTCGCCGTCGACGTAGTCGTCGTCGTTCGAGGCGTTCCATGCGAAGAGCTTGCGCAGCTCACGGCCGGTCGCCTCGATGGGGTGTCCTTCGCCCTTGGCGCGGAGCTCGAGGAACTCCTTGGCGCCGTTGTCCTGGTCGGCGATGAACCGCTCGGCGAACGCACCCGACTGGATGTCGGCGAGCACGGCCTGCATGTTCTCCTTGACGTGCGGGTCGATGACGCGCGGGCCTGAGACGTAGTCGCCGTACTCGGCCGTGTCGGAGACCGACCAGCGCTGCTTGGCGATGCCGCCCTCCCACATGAGGTCGACGATGAGCTTCAGCTCGTGCAGCACCTCGAAGTACGCGACCTGCGGCTGGTAGCCCGCCTCGGTCAGGGTCTCGAAGCCGTACTGCACGAGCTGCGAGACACCGCCGCAGAGCACGGCCTGCTCGCCGAACAGGTCGGTCTCGGTCTCTTCGGTGAAGGTGGTCTTGATGCCGCCGGCGCGCAGGCCGCCGATCGCCTTGGCGTACGAGAGCACGAGCGGCCAGGCGTTGCCCGAGGCATCCTTCTCGACGGCGACGATGACGGGCACGCCGCGGCCCGCCTCGTACTCGCGCCGCACGGTGTGGCCGGGACCCTTGGGAGCGACCATGACGACGTCGACGCCCTCTGGCGCCTCGATGTAGCCGAAGCGGATGTTGAAGCCGTGGCCGAAGACGAGGGTCTTGCCCGCTGCGAGATTGTCCTTGATGGACTCGGCGTAGATGTGGCGCTGGTACTGGTCGGGAGCAAGGATGACGATGACGTCCGCGGATGCCGCGGCATCCGCGACGCTCTTCACCTCGAAGCCGGCCTCCTCGGCCTTGGCCGTCGACTTCGAGCCCTCCTTGAGTCCGATGACGACCTCGACACCCGAGTCGCGGAGGTTCTGCGCGTGCGCGTGGCCCTGCGAGCCGTAGCCGATGACGGCGACCTTCTTGCCCTGGATGAGCGAGAGGTCGGCGTCCTTGTCGTAGTAGATCTCAGCCATGTGCTGTTCTTTCTCCTTGATGTGGTTCGCTACCGGGTTTCGAGACGCGCTTCGCGCTCCGGGGCCCGCGGCTGTGTTCAGTTCTTGAAGACGCGTTCGGTGATGGACTTGCCACCGCGGCCGATGGCGAGCAGGCCGGACTGGGCGATCTCCTTGATGCCATACGGCTCGAGCACGCGCAGGAACGCGGTGGTCTTGCCCGAGTCGCCCGTGACCTCGATCACGAGCGCGTCGGTCGAGACGTCGACGACGCGCGCGCGGAAGAGGTTGACGGCCTCGAGCACCTGCGAACGGGTCGCGTTGTCGACGCGCACCTTGATGAGCAGGTGTTCGCGCTGCACCGACTGGTTCGTGTCGAGCTCGACGATCTTGATGACGTTGATGAGCTTGTTCAGCTGCTTGGTCACCTGCTCGAGCGGCAACTCGTCGACGTCGACCACCACCGTGATGCGGGAGAGCCCGTCGATCTCGGAGTGGCCCACTGCGAGCGACTCGATGTTGAAGCCGCGACGGGCGAAGAGGCCCGCGACCCGGGTGAGCAGGCCGGGCTTGTCTTCCACGAGGAGGGAGAGCACGTGTCTCGACATGGTCAGTCCTCCTCGCTGAAGGCCGGCGAGTGATCGCGGGCGTATTGGATGTAGCTGTTCGACACGCCCTGCGGCACCATCGGCCACACCATCGCGTCGGCCGAGACGACGAAGTCGATCACGACCGGGCGGTCGTTCGTCTCGAGCGCAAGTTTGATGGCGGCATCGACCTCTTCCTCTTTCGTGACCCGGATGCCGAGCGCACCGTACGCCTCGGCGAGGGCGACGAAATCGGGCACCCGCACCGAGTCGTGCCCGGTGTTCAGGTCGGTGTTCGAGTAGCGCCCGTCGTAGAACAGCGTCTGCCACTGGCGCACCATGCCGAGCGAGGAGTTGTTGATGATCGCGACCTTGATCGGGATCTCGTTGAGCGTGCAGGTCGCGAGCTCCTGGTTGGTCATCTGGAAGCATCCGTCACCGTCGATCGCCCAGACCGTGCGGTGCGGTTCTGCGACCTTCGCACCCATCGCGGCCGGAACCGCGTAGCCCATGGTGCCGGCGCCGCCCGAGTTCAGCCACGAGTTCGGCCGCTCGTACTTGATGAACTGTGCGGCCCACATCTGGTGCTGACCGACCCCTGCGGCGTACACGCCCTCTGGGCCGGTCAGCTCGCCGATGCGCTGGATCACGTACTGCGGTGCGAGCAGTCCGTCGGAGGGCTTCGTGAAGCCGAGCGGGAACTCCGCGCGCAGGCCGTCGAGCGTCGCCCACCACTCCTCGAGATCGGGCTTCGCCGCAGCGGTGACCTCACCGTAGGCGGCGAGCAGGTCGACGAGCACGTCTTTCAGGTCGCCGACGATCGGCACGTCGGCGGTGCGGATCTTGGAGATCTCAGCGGGGTCGATATCGACGTGCACGATCTTGGCGTTGGGTGCGAAGAGCGCCGACTTGCCGGTGACCCGGTCGTCGAATCGTGCCCCGAGGGAGACGAGCAGGTCGGCCTCCTGCAGCGCGATGACGGCAGGCACCGTGCCGTGCATCCCCGGCATGCCGAGGTGCTGCCGGTGCGAGTCGGGGAACGCGCCGCGCGCCATGAGCGTGGTCACGACGGGTGTATTCGTCGCCTCGGCGAGATCGACCAGTTCGTCGGACGCGCCTGAACGGATGATGCCGCCGCCCACGTAGAGCACAGGACGCTTGGCCTCGGCGAGCAGCTGCGCCGCCGCGGCGACCTGCTTGCCGTGCGCCTTCGTGATCGGCCGGTAGCCGGGAAGTTCGACCTTCGGCGGCCAGCGGAACGAGAACGTCGCCTGCTGGGCGTCTTTCGTGATGTCGACGAGCACCGGACCGGGGCGACCGGTCGTGGCGATGTGGTAGGCCGCGGCGATCGTCGCCGGGATCTCCTCTGCGCGCTTCACCAGGAAGGAGTGCTTCGTGACGGGCATCGTGATGCCGACGATGTCGGCCTCCTGGAAGGCGTCCGTGCCCATGAGGTTCGAGAACACCTGGCCGGTGATCGCGAGGATCGGCACCGAATCCATGTGTGCATCGGCGATGGCGGTGACGAGGTTCGTGGCACCGGGCCCGGAGGTCGCGATCGCGACACCCAGCTTGCCCGACGACGAGGCATACCCCTCGGCGGCGTGCCCGGCGCCCTGTTCGTGGCGCACGAGGATGTGCCGCAGCTTTCGGCTGTCGAGCAGCGGGTCGTAGACGGGGAGGATCGCACCACCGGGAAGCCCGAAGACATCGGTGATGCCGAGCATCTCGAGTGACCGCACGACCGCCTCGGCACCCGTCATCTCGACGGGTGCACCTGGCGGCGCGGGGGCGGGCGATGGCACGGGCGCGGATTCCGTGGTCATTCGGTTCCTGTTCTGATGGGACGGTGTGCGGAGAGCGCAGCGCTCAGCCCGTCGTGGCGCCTTCGGCTGCGGAACGCACGAGCTTGGAGTACTTCGCGAGGACGCCACGGGTATAGCGCGGGGGAAGCGGAGCCCAGCCGTCGCGGCGGGCAGCCAGCTCGGCATCATCGACCAGTAGGTCGATGGAACGAGCTGCGATATCGACCCGTATGAGATCACCATCGCGCACGAAGGCGATAGGACCTGCGTCTACCGCTTCGGGTGCCAGATGGCCGATGCAGAGGCCGGTTGTGCCGCCTGAGAATCGACCGTCCGTCAAGAGTAGTACATCTTTTCCGAGCCCAGCGCCCTTGATGGCCGCCGTGATGGCGAGCATCTCGCGCATGCCGGGCCCGCCCTTGGGCCCCTCGTAACGGATGACGACGACATCACCGTGCTTGATCTCGCCCGCCGTCAACGCGTCCATGGCGGCGCGTTCGCGCTCGAAGACGCGTGCGGGGCCCTCGAAGGTGGCCGCGTCGAATCCGGCGGTCTTCACGACGGCGCCCTCTGGTGCGAGCGATCCGTGCAGGATCGTGAGGCCGCCGGTCTCATGGATGGGATTGTCGAGCGTGCGCAGCACCTCGCCGTCGAGTGGTGCGATGTCCATCTCGGCGAGGTTCTCGGCGAGCGTCTTGCCCGTGACCGTGAGCGCGTCGCCGTGCATGAGGCCGGCATCGAGGAGCGCCTTCATGAGCACCGGCAGACCGCCGCGGCGGTCGACGTCGTTCATGACGTATTGTCCGAACGGCTTCAGGTCGCCGATGTGCGGCACCTTCGAGCCGATGCGGTTGAAGTCGTCGAGGGTCAGCTCGACGTCGGCCTCGCGGGCGATGGCGAGCAGGTGCAGCACGATGTTCGTCGAGCCGCCGAGCGCCATGCCCACGGCGATCGCGTTCTCGAATGCCGCTTTCGTGAGGATCTGCCGTGCGGTGATGCCGTGCTCGAGCAGGTTCACGACGGCCTCGCCAGAGCGGTGCGCGTAGTAGTCGCGACGCCGGTCGGCCGCGGCCGGCGAGGCCGAGCCGGGCAGCGACAGCCCGAGCGCCTCGGCGACCGAGGCCATGGTGTTCGCGGTGTACATGCCGCCGCAGGCGCCCTCACCCGGGGCGAACGCGCACTCGATGGTCTTCGCGTCGGCGTCGCTCATGGTGCCGGCCTTGACGGCGCCGACCGCCTCGAACGAGTCGATGATCGTGATGTCCTTCTCGGTGCCATCCGACAGGCGCACCCAGCCCGGTGCGATCGATCCTGCGTAGAGGAACACCGAAGCCAGGTCGAGTCGGGCGGCCGCCATGAGCATGCCGGGGATCGACTTGTCGCAGCCGGCGAGGAGCACCGAGCCGTCGAGCCGCTCGGCCTCCATGACGACCTCGACCGAGTCGGCGATGACCTCGCGCGACACGAGCGAGAAGTGCATGCCCTCGTGCCCCATCGAGATGCCGTCGGAGACCGAGATGGTGCCGAACTGCAACGGGTAGCCGCCGCCGCCGTGCACGCCCTCTTTCGCGGCCTGCGCGAGGCGGCCGAGCGAGAGGTTGCATGGCGTGATCTCGTTCCACGAGCTCGCGATGCCGATCTGCGGCTTGTCCCAATCGGCGTCGCCCATGCCAACGGCGCGGAGCATGCCGCGACTGGTCATGGCCTCGATGCCATCAGTGACGGTTCGACTACGCGGTTTGGGATCGAAATCGGGCATGCATTCGAGTCTATGGCCAGCGCGACTCGGCTTCGCGCGCCGCATCACGCGCATCGGCCAGGCGCTCGAGCAACTCGGCGACGTCCTCGGTGCTGCGAACGCGATAGGTCGCGATCGACTTGCCCTGGCCGACCTTCACGCCCACGTCGTCGGCGTCGAGCGCGGCGAACGCGTCTTCGTCGGTCACGTCGTCGCCCACGTAGATGAGGGCGGTGGCCGCGACGTGCTGGCGCAGTCTCGTCAGCGACTCGCCCTTGTCGCTCGACCGCACCGCGAACTCGATCACGGCCTTGCCGGTGCGCACCGTGATGTCCTTGATCTCGCGCTCGACGCGCTGCCGCGCCGACTGCTGCAGGGCGGCGCCGACGGTCGAGCTGAGACGGCGGGTGTGCAGGGCGAGGCCCGCGGGCTTCCGCTCTATCCAGGCTCCGTCCTCTTGGGCGGCGATCTCCTCGACGATGTCGGCGAGCCGCTCGAGCTTGGCGAGCTCCGAGTCCCGAAGGTCGATCGTGACCCCACCCGAGTCGAGCTGCAACTCGACGCCGTGCGATCCGCTCAGCAGGGTTCCCTCGGGCGGACTCGCCACATGGTCGAGGCTCTCGAGCGCCCGCCCCGAGACGATCGCGACGCGGGTGTCGTCGGTTGCCGCGAGCCGTTCGATCGCGGCACGGGCACGATCGGGGGCCCTGGCGTCTTCGGGCCGGTCGACGAGCGGCGCGAGCGTACCGTCGAAGTCGAGGGCGACGAGCAGCCGCTCGGTCTCGGCGATGCGAGCGAGCGCCGCACGCAGCACGTCGGGCACGCCGGGGCGGATGATGCCCGCGCCCGTGAGCGTCTCGAGGAACCGCGCCGACCAGTTCGCCACGTCGTTGTCGCGCACCCGCCTGCGCAGGGCGCGCATACGACGGGAACGCTCGCGTTTCGGCATCCGCACCGCTTCGACCATCGCGTCCTTCAGTCCCTCGATGTCGTGCGGGTTCACCAATACGGCCTGCCGGAGCTCGTCGGATGCCCCGGTGAACTCGCTGAGCAGCAGCACGCCTCCTTCGTCGAACCGGCAGGCGACGTACTCCTTGGCGACGAGGTTCATGCCGTCGCGAAGCGCCGTCACGAGCATGACGTCGGCGGCGAGGTAGAGGGCGACCATCTCGTCGCGCGGGTAGCCGTGGTGGAGGTAGGCGATCGCCTGGTGCCCGAGGGTCGAGTGATCGCCGTTCAGCCGGCCCACCATGAGCTCGATCTCGTCGCGCAACTGCCGATAGGTCTCGACCCGTTCGCGCGACGGACTCGCGACCTGCACGAGCGTGGCCTTCTCGACGTCGAGCCGGCCATCGCGCAACAGCTCGCCGAAGGCCTTCAGCCGGTGCCGGATGCCCTTCGTATAGTCGAGGCGGTCGACGCCGAGCATGATCGTCTCGGGGTTGCCGAGGCTCTCGCGGATCTCACGCGCCCGCTCCTGCACCTCTGGCCGCCGTGCGATCTCCTCGAACCCGGCGGCGTCGATCGAGATCGGGAAGTGGCGCGCGACCACGCGTCGTGCCTCACCGTCGGCGCGGCCGTCGGGCACGTCGATGATCGTGCCGCGCGTCGTGTAGCCGAACAGGCGGCGTACGGCGCGCGCGAAGTTGCCGGCGTCGGCCGCACGCTGGAAGCCGATCACGTCGGCACCGAGCAGCCCGTCGAGCACCTGCCGCCGCCACGGCAGTTGCGAGTAGATGCCGTATGCCGGGAATGGAATGTGATTGAAGAACCCGATCACGAGGTCGGGGCGGCTCTCGCGCAGCATCCGCGGCACGAGCTGCAACTGGTAGTCCTGCACCCAGACGACCGCGCCGTCGGATGCCGCTCGCGCTGCAGCCTCGGCGAAGCGGCGGTTGACGCGCACGTATGCGTCCCACCACTCGCGGTGGAACGAGGGCGGTGCGATCACATCGTGGTAGAGCGGCCAGAGCGTGTCGTTCGAGAACCCCTCGTAGTACTCCTCGAGCTCGGAGGCCGAGAGCGGCACGGGGATGATCGAGATGCCGTCGTGCTCGAACGGGTCGAAGTCGCGATCGGCAACGCCCGCCCAGCCGATCCACGCCCCGTCGGCGTTGCGCATCACCGGTTCGAGGGCCGTGACGAGGCCACCGGGCGAGCTGCGCCACCGGGTCTCACCGTCGGGGCCCTGCTCGTAGTCGACGGGAAGCCGGTTCGAGACGACGATCATGTCGTAGGCGTGGTCGACGTACAGGTCGTCGCGTTCCGAATCAGGGGCGTGCATGTGGCGGATGTCCCTTCTCGCGCTCGATTCAGGCTAACAGCCGGGCCCCGCCCGCCGCTGTGGCCGTCACCCGAGCGCGGTCGACACGAATCCGATCGAGCGGATGCCGCGCCGCCGCCCCACCACGATCGCCGTGCCGATCACCCCGATGAGCCCGAACAGGGCGATCATGCCCGCGGCCATCGCCACCGCCGCCCCGCCTGCGCCGGCCACGATCAGCTGCATGCCCTGCACCGCCCAGGTGAGCGGCAGGAACGGGCTGATCGCCTGGAACGGTCCGCTCAGCACCTCCACCGGGTAGAGGCCGCCGGATGCCGCGAGCTGCAGCGCCACGAGCACGAGCGAGACGAGCATTCCGGCCCGTCCGAGCCACGCGGTGAGGAACGCGTGCACGGCGGTGAACGCGAGCGCGAGCAGTGCCGCGAACGCGAGCGTCTGCGGCAGCAGGCTCCACGCGACGCCGAGGGCGCCGTGCAGGAGCAGCACCACCGTCACGGCCTGTGCGAGGGCGAGCAGGCCGGCACGGCCGAGGGTGCGCACGATGAGCCCGCCGGTCGATGCGGTGCTTCGCAGGGCCTCGCGACCGAACGGACGGAACACGAGGAACATCGCCATCGCACCGAGCCAGAGCCCGATCGGCACGAAGAGCATGCCGATGACCTCACCGATCGTGGCGATCTCATGGTCGCGCTCGGTCGTCGAGGTGACGGGTTCGGCGACGACGTCGGCGGTGGCCGCAGCGTCGATGTCGGTGAGCGCCTTCGCCTGCTCCGCCCCGGTCGTGAGCCCGTCGGCGAGGGCATCGGCTCCGCCGGCGAGCTGCGTGGCGCCGCTCGCGGCATCCGCCGCTCCCGTCGAGAGCGCGCCGAGACCCCCCGCGAGTTCATCGACGCCCGAGGCGAGCCCGTATGCGCCGTCGCGGAGACCCGCCGAGCCCGCCGAGAGCTCGGCCGCGCCGCCGGCGAGGCCCGAGGCGCCGTCGCGGATTCCGGCCGAACCCGCAGAGACCTGGGCGGCGCCGGCGGAGAGCTGCGCGATCCCGGCCTGCGTCTGGTCGATTCCGGCCTGGGTTCCGGCAGCGAGTTCGTTGCCCGCCCGCTCGAACTCCGTCAGGCTGCCCTGCTGCTCGCGGATCTCGGCGATGGCCTGGTCCACATAGGGCTGGAGTTCGGGGTACTGCTCGGCGAGCCTCGTGAGTTCCGCGATGAGCGGTTCGATGCCCGAGCTGATCTGCCCGACGACCTGATTCACGCCCCCGACGTACTGGCTCACCCCGCTGGCGAGTTCATCGAGACTGGCGGATTGGGTGTTGAACGTCGCGAGCCCGCCTGCGAGGCCGTCGACGCCCTGCGTGTACTCCGTCACGCCGGCCGAGTACTCGGTGAGCCCGCCAGCGATGCCGTCGACGCCGCCGGTGTACCGGCTCACGCCGTCGGCATACGCCGTGGCGCCGTTCGCGGCATCCGTCGCTCCGGATGCCGCAGCGGCGACGCCGCCCGAGAGTTCGCCGAGCCCGCCCGCGAGCGAGCCCACGCCCGAAGAGACCTGCGTCGCCCCGTCGGCGGCGTCGCCGAGCGAGCCACCGAGCGCGGCGAGATTGCCGTAGAACCCCTCGAGGTACTGGGTGGTGAGCTCCCGGCCGAACGTCGTGGTCATCGCGTCGCCGACCGACTGCGCGACGGAACCGGCGAGGTAGCCGTGCGCGTCATCGGTGCGGATGTCGAGGTTGGCCTTGGTCGGCGCGTCGCCCGAAAGCGAGGTGACCGAGGCCGAGAAGTCCTTCGGGATGGTGAGCACCGCGTACGCGTCCCCCGACGCGAGGAGGTCGGCGGCCTCTTCATCGTTCGAGATCGTCCACTGGAAACCGGCGGTCTCGGGGTCGGTGAGCTCGGTGACGAGCAGGCGCCCGGCGAGCACGGGCTGTTCGGTGCCGTCGGGAAGGGTCATCGTGACCATCTCGTCGTTGTTGACGACGACCGCGGGGATCGCCTCGACGTTGTCCTCGGCACCCGCGAACGCGCCCGAGACAAGGCCTGCGACGGCGAGCGGCACGGCGATGACCGTGGCGATCAGTGCCCCGTAGCGGGTGCGGCGTTGGGCGGGAGTGGAGCCGAAGAGCCTGGCGAGCCTGGCGCTCATCGGGCGACCTCCTTCGTGGTCGAAGCGGGTTCAATGGTGCGGATGCCGCGTGCGGCGAGTTCGGCGGAACCGTCGGGTGCCACGGCGGCGAGACCGACGCCGACGATGATCGTGACCGGCGTCGGCACGAGGACGGCGAGCGCCTGCCAGAGCGCGACGCTCGACGAACCGGGGTCGTCGTCGAGGTCGAGCACGACGGCCTCGGGTCGTTCGGCGAGCGCTGCGGCGACCGCGACGAGGGCGCGTGCCTCGACGCCGAGCGCGCCCAGCGGCGTGTCGGCACCGAATCGCGGGCCGTCGGGTCCACGGCCGGCCGCGTCCGCCGCTCGCGAGACCCAGGTGCGCACGAGTGCGTTCGACGGCGAGAGCCGGTACCACGGCCGGGTGGCGTCGAGTCGTCGGGCGATGAGCTCGCCCACGGTGCCGCCGGCCGCGGCATCCGTCGCCATCTCGGCGATCGCGACGCGACGCATGACCGAACCCGAACCCGAGGGCACCGGCGTACCGAGCACGGCGACGCGCCCCGACACGGGCGCGAGACGACCGGCGAGGGTCGCCGCCACGACCCGGCGGTCGACGGCGTCGCCGCGCACGACGAGCACACCCCCGGCCGGGACCTCGACCGAGAGCGGGCCGATCGGGCGTTCGGGCAGGCCGAAGACGGCCTCGTCGGCGTTCACGGCCGCGGGCCGGGCCTCGGCCCAACGCTCCTGCTCGAGGTGGGCACGCAGCCCCTCCCCCTCGATGTCGACGTCGGGAAGTCGCTTCTCGAGCCACTTCGGCAGCCACCAGGCCGCCGTACCCGCGAGGGCCATTGCGGCGGGCACGAAGGTCATGCGCACGAGGAACGCGTCGAACGCGACGCCCACCGCGAGCGCGAATGCGATGCCCTTGATCACGCCGGAACCCTCTGGCACGAAGGCGAAGAAGACGAAGAACATGATGAGTGCTGCGGCGGTCACGACGCGTGCCGCGTGCTGGAAGCCGTGCACGATGGACTTTCGCGGATCACGGGTCTTCACGTACTCCTCGCGCATGCCCGAGACGAGGAACACCTGGTAGTCCATGGCCAGGCCGAAGAGCACGGCGAGGAGCAGGATCGGCAGGAAGCTCAGGATCGGGCCCGGCTGGATGTGCAGCAGGTCGGCGAACCAACCCCACTGGAAGATCGCGACGGTGGCCCCGATCGCGGCGAACGCGGAGAGCAGGAACCCCACAGCGGCCTTGATGGGGA
Organism: Agromyces sp.; assembly: GCA_035698465.1. GTDB lineage: Bacteria > Actinomycetota > Actinomycetes > Actinomycetales > Microbacteriaceae > Agromyces. Next base: position 25,690 of record DASSBT010000138.1, read on the forward strand.
TGAAGATCGAACGGAACACCAGCAGCAGCAACACGATCGACAGCCCCACGACGATGAGCGAGAACGGCACCAACGCGTCGTTCAGGCGGTTCGAGATGTCGATCGTGACGGCGGTGTATCCGGTGACGGCGATCGGCGTGCCGTAGTCGGCCGCGATGCCGGGTGCGAGCTCGCGGATGCGCTCGACGAGGTCTTTCGTGGCGGGCGAATCGGGGGCGCTCGCGGGGACGACCTGGATGATCGCGGTGTCGGCGGTCTCGTTCGGCAGGCCCTCTCCGACATACGCGACGTCGTCGAGTTCGCCGATGCGCGCGCCGACCGCGTCGAGGTCGGCGAAGATGTCGGTCGTCTGCGTGATGTCGACCGTGACGATGAGGGGCCCGTTGTACCCGGGCCCGAAGCCGTTCTCGATCATCTCGTAGGCTTCGCGCTGGGTGGAACCCTCGGGCTCGGACGCACCGCTCGGCAGGTTCAGGTCGAGTCTTGCCGCGGGAATCGCCGCTGCACCGAGCAGGCCGACGACGAGCACGACGAACACGACGGGGGCCTTCAGCACGAGATCGACCCAGCGCCGGCCGAGGGTTCGGGTGCCCGTGTCATCGTCGGCATTGGCACGGCGATGCGCGCGGCTGCCCGGCTTCGGCACGAGGCGCCTGCCGAAGACACCGAGCAGTGCGGGCAGGAGCGTCACCGCGCCGACGACGGCGATGAGCACCGCGAACGCGGCCGCGACGCCCATGACGCTGAGGAACGGGATGCCGACGACGAGCAGGCCGAGCAGCGCGATGATCACCGTGAGACCGGCGAAGACGACCGCGCCACCTGCGGTTGCGACCGCCTCTGCAGCGCTCTCGGCCGGGTCCTGCCCACGAGCGAGTTGCGTGCGGTGCCGCGACAGGATGAAGAGCGCATAGTCGATGCCGACCGCGAGGCCGATCATCACGGCGAGCATCGGGGCGGTGCTCGACACGGTGGCGAACGCCGCGACCAGCGAGATGCCGCCGAAGGTGGCGCCGACGCCGACGAGTGCCGTGAGCAGTGGCATCCCGGCCGAGAGCAGGGATCCGAACGTGATGAGCAGCACGACGCCCGCGAACAGCACGCCGAAGACCTCGGTGATCGTCAGGCCGAACGTGGTGTCTTGGAACACCTCGCCGCCGAAGGCGACCGTGAGGCCCGCGTCGCGACCGATCTCGCCGGTCGCGGTGACGGCGTTGATGGACTCGGTGGTCACGTCGGTGGTCTGGCCGTCGAACTGCACCTGGATGTAGGTGGTGCGGAAGTCGCCCGAGACCTGGTCGCCCGCGTACTCGTCGAAGGGGCCGAGCACGCTGGCCACGCCGTCGATGCGCTCGAGCTCTGTTTCCATTGCGGTGATGGCGGTGCGATACGACCCGGACTCGACGGAAGAGCCGTCGGGTGCCTCGACGACCGCCTTCGCCGAGGCGCCCGAGGTCTGCGGGAACACGGCGGCGAGCGTGTCGATCGCCTCCTGCGACTCGGTGCCGGGGATCGCGTAGGACTCCTGGAGCGTGCCGCCGAGCCCGAGGCCGGCGCCGAGGAGGGCGCCGAGTGCGAGCACCCACGCGGCGATGACGAGCCATGCCCGCCGGAAGGAGAATCGTCCGATGCGGTGGAGGAGCAGTGCCATGAAGCGGCCTATCGGGTCGGGCGGCCGTCGGCCGGGAGGAGCAGTTCGGACAGGACGGTGATCAGGGCGGTGCGCACGTCGTCGTCATCGACCTGCTGGCGCTCGTCGAGGAACGTGGCGCCCGCGACGAGCGTGTAGGTGGCGCCGGCCAGTGCCACGCTGAAGCGCATCTGCTCGCTGAACGGCGCGCCGGGATCGCAGATCGAGTCGGCGAGGCCGCGGATCGCGGTGTTCGCCCGTTCGATGACCGGGATGCCGCGAAGCGATTGCGCCTGGTTCACGAACGTGTGCACGGCGAGCCGATTGCCGAGCAGGAAGTCGACGAACTGCTCGATGAAGACCGTGCGAGCCGCTGCCGACCGGCTACTCGCGACGAAACTGCCGAGCAGCGCCTCGAGGGCGTCGATCGAGGGACCGATCGCGGCCTCGAGCAGCGCCTCCTTCGACGAGTAGTGATAGAGCACGCTCGATTTCGAGTAGCCGGCGTGGTCGGCGATCTGCTGGAGCGAGCTCGCGGCGAATCCGACGGTCGAGAACTGCTCGAGGGCGGCGTGGCGGAGTTCGTCGCTCGCACGCACGCGTGACGACGTGGAGGCATCGGTGGGCATGATCCGACGTTAGCTGACCGATCGGTCAGGCTCTGCACGATCGGTCAGATTCACGGAGGACTCCCAGCGCCCGCGACGAGCCGGTAGCGTTGCCACATGCGCAAGTACCTCTTCAGCGGAGCAGTGATCAGTTCGATCTTCGGCGCGATCGCCGTCGTTCGGGCGACCTTCGCCGGACCACGCGACTGGCGCCTCCTGCTGATGTGGGTCTCATGGGCCGCGAGCCTCGCGATCGCCATCGGCACGGTCGCCGACGAATCGAAGCGAGCAGAACTCACCGAGTAATCCTCCCTCGACTCATCCACGGAGTTCTCGCACGCAAGCCGCCGTGCGCGGCGTGTCACGCCCGATCCTCCGGTCGAGGCCCGAAACTGGATTCAGTACCGCCGTACCACCCGTACCAAGCGGCCCGACCCACCGAGAGGGGCCACCGATGTTCCGCCGCTGGCGCAGAGCGAGGCTCGCAGCACAAGCCTCAGCCCACGCCGCCGCCCCGACGCCGCGTCCGACCGCGGCCGACCTGCGTGGCGAACACCTCTTCGAGTTGCTGAACGCGAAGCTCTCGGAGTTCATCGGCCCGGGTGGCACCTGGTCGCTCGTGCGCCGCACCGACGACGACACCGACCAGATCTTCCACGCGATGCTCACGCACCAGATCGCCGCAGACCTCACCCGCACCGTGCTCGACGAGCGCGAGTCGGTCGCGGTCGTCGTCGCCGCTGAAGACGAGCCGTTCGCCCTCAGCTGGCAGCCGGCCCCGCTCGTGATGTGGGCCGACCCGGTCGTGCTGCCCGAGTCCGAGTCGTCGTCCGAGAGCGAGTCCGAGTCGCTGCCGTCGATCGGCCACGCGAACGACGTGGAGTCGCGCGCCGCCTGAGTCTCGCGGCATCCGGTTCCAAGATCGACCGCCGTTTCTTGTACGGCGAGGTCGCGAATCCGCACCGTCGTTCCTCGTAGCGTGAATGCCGAGCCACCCGGCTCGCGATGTTCGACCCGAGAGGCATACGATGACCGTCGCCCAGGCTCCCGCCAAGCGCTCCGCAGCACGCAACTCTGCGCGCGACCTCGCCCAGATCGCCGTCTTCGCCGCACTCATCGCGGCGCTCACCCTGCCGGGCGCCATCCCGACCGGGGTCGGCGTGCCGATCACGCTGCAGACGCTCGGCGTGATGCTCGCCGGCGCCATCCTCGGCGCGCGCAAGGGCGCACTCGCGGTCACGGTCTACGTGCTGCTCGGACTCATCGGCCTGCCGATCCTCGCAGGCGGCAGCGCCGGCCTGGGCGTGCTCGCCGGCCCGAGTGGCGGATTCCTGCTCGGCTTCATCCCCGGCGCGTTCGTCGTCGGGTGGTTCACGGCCAGGCTCCTGCCGAAGCTGCCCTTCTGGGCGCACCTCGCGGGCGTCGCGACCGGCGGCATCCTCGTGGTCTACCTGATCGGCGTGCCATGGCTCGCCGTCGTGCTCGACCTTCCGCTCTGGGCCGCGATCGTCGCGAACGCGCCGTACCTGCCCGGCGACATCGTCAAGGTCGTCGTGACCGTCGTCGTGGCGCGCGCCGTGCATCGCGCGTGGCCCGGCCTCATCGACCCGCGCCGGTGGCCGTGGGCGCGGCGTGACACGGCCGCCATCGCCGAACCGGGCACGGTCGACTCGTCACGATGAGCGAGATCGTCTTCGAGCACGTCACGCATCGCTACGACGGCGATGACGTGCTCACCGACGTCTCACTCACCCTCACCGAACGCCGCATCGGCATCGTCGGAGCGAATGGGTCGGGCAAGTCCACCCTCGCCCGGCTCGTCAACGGACTGGTCCATCCGACCGCCGGCCGCGTGCTCGTCGACGGACTCGACGTCACGCGCAACGGTCGCGAGGTGCGCCGGCGCGTGGGCTTCGTCTTCACGAACCCCGACAACCAGATCGTGATGCCCACCGTGCGCGAGGACGTCGCGTTCTCACGACGCCGGTTCAAGCTCGATGCGACGGATGCCGCGGCACGCGTCGACCGCACGCTCGAGCGGTTCGGGCTCACCGAACTCGCCGACCGGGCCGCGCACCGGCTCTCGGGCGGGCAGAAGCAGTTGCTCGCTCTGGCGGCGGTGCTCGTCGCCGAGCCGGCGGTGCTCGTGGCCGATGAGCCGACCACCTTGCTCGATGCGCGCAATGCCGACCTGGTCGAGCGGCATTTCGCGGCGCTCGACGAACAGGTCATCCTCGTGACCCACCGGCTCGAGTCGGTCGAGTCCTTCGACCGGGTGCTCGTCGTCGAGGAGGGCCGCATCGTCGCCGATGCCGCGCCCGCCGAGGCGCTCGACGCGTATCGGAGCCTCATCCGATGATCGGCGCGTACCGGCCCGGACGCTCACCACTGCACCGGATGGCAGCGGGATGGAAGCTCGTGGGACTTGCGGCATCCGTCATCGCCGTTGCCATGCTGCCCGAATGGTGGATGCTCCTCGCTGCCCTCTGCGTCGCCGGCGCCGGCTTCGCGATCGCGGGCATCGGGCCGCGCGTGGCGCTCGCCCAGCTCGTGCCGGTGCTGTGGATCCTCGCGATCGCCGCGCCGCTGAACGCGCTCTTCTCCGGCTGGGAGTCGGCGCTCGTGATGGCGCTGCGCGTGGCGACGTTCGTCGCGCTGGCCGCGCTGGTGACCGTGACCACGCGGGTCTCAGCCATGCTCGACGCGATTCGCGGCGCCCTCCGACCGTTGGGCCACCGCGTCGACGCCGAGCGGGTCGGCATCGTGCTCGCGATGACGATCCGTGCCGTGCCGCTCATGGCCGAGATCGTGACCGCGGTGCTCGACGCACGGCGAGCTCGAGGCGCGGAGGGATCGCTGCGCGCGGTCGCGGTGCCCGTGGTGGTGCGATCGCTGCAGACCGCCGACGCCATGGGCGAGGCGCTCGTGGCACGCGGCTTCGACGACTGAGTACCGGATGCGGCGACCCACGATCTGACCGACTGCCTGCGTGCCCGGGCGAGCGGGCGTCTGCGGTCCGTGACAAGATCGCGGTGTGGCCGACCGACTGATGCTCCTCGACACCGCCTCGCTCTACTTCCGCGCCTTCTACGGCGTGCCCGACTCGATCAGGCGCGCCGACGGCACACCCGTCAACGCCGTGCGCGGCCTGCTCGACATCATCGCGCGGCTGGTGACCGACTACGAGCCCACCCATCTCGTCGCCTGCTGGGACGACGACTGGCGTCCGCACTGGCGGGTCGAGCTGATTCCGAGCTATAAGGCGCACCGCGTCGCCGAGGTCGTGCCGGGCGGCCCCGATGTCGAAGAGACACCCGATCCGCTCGAGGCGCAGATCCCGATGATCCGCGAGCTGCTCGCGGCGCTCGACCTCACCGTCATCGGCGCCGCAGACCACGAGGCCGACGACGTCATCGGCAGTCTCGCGACGCAGGCCGAGATCCCCGTCGACGTGGTGACGGGTGACCGCGACCTGTTCCAACTCGTCGACGACGCGCGCGACGTGCGGGTCATCTACACCGCGCGCGGCATGTCGAAGCTCGAGGTGCTCACCGATGTCTCGGTCGTGTCGAAGTACGGGGTGCTCCCCTCGCAATACGCCGATTTCGCGGTGATGCGCGGCGACTCCTCCGACGGCCTGCCCGGCGTGGCGGGCATCGGCGAGAAGACCGCGGCGAGCCTGCTGCAGCAGTTCGTCGACCTCGACGGGATCATCGCGGCAGCGGCCGACCCGACCGCGCCCCTCTCGGCGACGATGCGCGCCAAGATCATCGCGGCCGCCGACTACCTCGAAGTCGCCCCGACAGTCGTCGAGGTCGTACGCGACCTCGACGTCGGCGAGTTCGATGCCCGCATCCGCCCGCTCGACGCCGCGCAACGCAGCGAGGTCGAGCGCCTGGCTGCCGAGTGGAGCCTCGGCGGTTCGGCCCTGCGGGCGCTCCACGCACTCGGAAACGAGGCGGCGCAATGACGAAGTTCATCATCGACGCGGGTGCCCTGCTGCACCTGGCCGGCGAGGAGTTCGACGGCCCGGGCGATCATGAGCTGCTCGCTCCGACGCTGATCCGTTCGCAGGTGCTCAGCCGGCTGCATGAGTCGGTCCACCGCGGCGAACTGTCAGAGGCCGTTGCGACCGCGCGTCTCGCCCACATCGCGCGTATTCCGATGCGACTGCTCGGCGATGCAGTACTGCGACGGGTCGCCTGGAAGCTCGCCACCGAGCTGGGCTGGGCGTCGACCTACGACGCCGAGTACCTCGCACTCACCCAGTTGCAGGGCGACGCGTTCATCACGCTCGACGACGAGCTGGCGCGCAGGGCCGAGAAGGTGGTCACCCTCGCCTCCATCGACGAGTTGATCGCCACCGGCCGGGCATCGAGCTGAGACATCCGCAACACTCGTCGTTCACCGGCGCATGTGGTGCAGCGCATGAAAAAGCCCCGAACCTGGCGAGAGGTTCGGGGCTTCAGTGCACCCCCAGGGACTTGAACCCTGAACCCACTGATTAAGAGTCAGTTGCTCTGCCGATTGAGCTAGAGGTGCGTGCTGTTCGATGTTGCAGCCGGGATGTCTCGACAACCCGAACCGAGGGACCACGTTATCAGGAGAACGACCCCTTGCGCCAATCGAGCTCGGCTCGCACGCGGGCGGCCGGGCCGTGCGCGTCGATAGGCTGGATGGGTGACCGACGACCTCGCTGAAGACCTCGCTCTCGCCCTCGAACTCGCAGATCTCGCCGATGCGGTCTCGCTGGCTCGGTTCCGTGCCGTCGACCTCGACGTGCATACGAAGCCCGACCGCACCCCCGTGACCGAGGCCGATCTGGCCGTCGAACGCCGCATCCGCGACCGGCTCGCCGAGGCACGCCCCGGCGACGGCATCCTCGGCGAGGAGTTCGGCATCGAGGGCGACTCGACGCGCCAGTGGATCATCGATCCCATCGACGGCACCGCGAACTTCCTGCGCGGCGTGCCGGTATGGGGTACGTTGATCGCCCTCGCGATCGACGGCGTGCCGGTGGTCGGGGTCGCGTCCTCCCCAGCGATGGGGCGGCGCTGGTGGGCCGCGCGTGGCGCAGGCGCATGGACGACCGCGACCGCCGGTGAGCTCGGCCAGACGGTAGAGGGGGCGGATGCGGCATCCGCCGGCCTCCCTGGCGCCCGTCGCCTGCGCGTGTCGGGTGTCGAACGACTGGCGGACGCTTCGCTCAGCTTCCAGAGCCTCGCGCAGTGGCGTGACGCTGGCGCGCTCGACCGGTTGCTCGAGCTCTCGCAGCAGGTGTGGCGCGACCGCGCCTACGGCGACCTGTGGTCGTACGTGCTCCTCGCCGAGGGGGTCATCGACCTCACCGGTGAGTTCGACGTGAAGGTCTACGACCTGGCCGCGCTCGTGCCGATCGTCGAGGAGGCGGGCGGGCGGTTCACGTCGATGACCGGTGAATCCGGGCCATGGCATGGCACCGCGCTCGCCACCAACGGCCGGCTGCATGACGACGTACTCGCCGTGCTGAACCCCGAAGCCTGAGCCGCGCTCCTCCAGTTTCGACCGCCGCATCCGACCGCGAACAGGAGCCTGCGCACGCATGGAACTCTGCATCTTCACCGAGCCCCAGCAGGGTGCGAGCTACGACGACCAACTCGCTCAGGCACAGGCCACTGAGCGCCTCGGCTTCGACGGCTGGTTCCGTTCCGACCACTTCCTGGCGATGGGCCACACCGACCCGCTGCCCGGACCCACCGATGCCTGGGTCACGCTCGCCGGGCTCGCGCGCGAGACGAGCCGCATCCGTCTCGGCACGCTCGTGTCATCGGCGACGTTCCGGCATCCGTCGCTGCTCGCCATCCAGGTGGCGCAGGTCGACGCGATGTCGGGCGGCCGTGTCGAGCTCGGGCTCGGCACCGGTTGGTTCGCCGAAGAGCACGAGGCGTACGGCATCCCGTTCCCGGCGAAGCGGTTCGGCCTGCTCGAGGAACAGCTCGAGATCGTGACGGGCCTCTGGTCGACCCCGGTGGGCGAGCGGTACGACTTCGCGGGCGAGCACTACACGCTCGCGGACTCCCCCGCCCTGCCGAAGCCCGTGCAAGCGCGCGTGCCCGTGATCATCGGCGGTGGCGGCCCCGAACGGACCCCTGCGCTCGCCGCGCGCTTCGCCACCGAGTTCAACCTCGGCTTCCGCTCGGAGGACGCGATCGTGCTCGCGTTCGATCGGGTTCGCCGCGCCTGCGAGCAGATCGGCCGCGACCCGGCCAGCCTGCGAACGACGGTCGCATTGCCCACGGTCGTCGCAACGAGCGATGCCGACTACCTTCGCCGGCTCACCGCGATCGGCGCAGACGCCGACACGTTCGCCGAGGTGAACATCGCAGGATCACCGGATGCCGCGGTCGAGAGACTCGTCCGCCTCCGCGAGGTCGGAGCCGATCGCGTGTACCTGCAGCTCGTCGACCTGCGCGACCTCGAGCACCTCGAGCTGATCGCCGCCGAGGTCGCGCCGCACCTGCGCTGACGATGCCGTACAGCCCTGCCGCGGCATCCGTCGTGCAATGGGTACCGCAGCCCGTCGCGACCGGCAGCGAGGCGCCGATATGCTGACCTCGCCGCAGCGTTCGCGTGAGATGTCCATGCCGCTGAGCGGCCCGCCGAGTCGCATCGTGCATCACCTTCCACCACGTTTGAAAGGCCAGCCATGTCTGCCATGCCCGCCCGCCGTCGCCCTCTCGCCCGCTTGCTCGCCGTCGGCGCCGCGATTGCGGTCGCAGTTCCGCTCGCCGGCTGCAGCATGCTGGGCACCTTCATCTCGGCTCCGCAGCCCGAACGGGACGAGACGACCCAGGAGATCGTCGAAGAGGGTCAGGCCGATGTGTTCGCCCTTCGCGTGGGTGACTGCATGAACACCGTGGATGCCGACCTCGTGAGCGAGGTGCCGGTCGTCCCCTGCTCTGAGCCGCACGATGACGAGGTGTACTTCGACTTCGCCCTCGACGAGGGCGACTATCCGGGCGACGACGCCATCCTCGAAGCGGCCGACACCGGCTGCCTGCCCGAGTTCGATCGTTTCGTCGGGCTCGCGTACGACGCCTCGACGCTCGACTACTATGCCTACCGCCCGTCGGAAGAGAGCTGGGCCGGTGGCGACCGCGTCATCTCATGCGTGATCTGGGATCCGGCCGGCCAGGTGACCGGCTCGCTGCAGGGCGCCGCGTACTGAGGCGCTTGGGCTGCCGGGTCCGCTGCTCATGACAAGCCGACGATCCGGCCCTCGTCGTCGACGTCGAAGCGTTCGCTCGCAGGCACTTTCGGCAACCCCGGCATGGTCATGATCGTGCCCGTGAGGGCGACGACGAATCCGGCGCCCGTGCGCGGCACCAGGTCGCGCACCTGGATCATGAACCCTTCGGGCGCACCGAGCAGGCTCGCGTCGTCAGAGAACGAGTACTGCGTCTTGGCGATGCAGACGGCGAGGTCGTTCCAGCCGTTGCGCTCGATCTCGGCCAGGCGCCGTCGCGCCACCGGCGCGAACTCGACGTCGGCGGCGCGGTAGATCTCGCGCGCGATGGTGCGGATCTGCTCCTCGATCGTCGCCGTCTCGTCGTGCAGCGGTGCGAACGAGGTGGATGCCGCGGACCGGTCGATCGCGTCGAGCACCAGCGCGGCGAGCTCGTCGGCGCCGTCTCCCCCACCGCCGCGAGCCCACACATCGGACACCGCAGCCGGCACGCCGGCCTCGCGCGCCCAGGCGAGCACCAGTTCACGCTCCTCGTCGGTGTCGCTCGGGAAGGAGTTGATCCCGACGACCGGCTCGAGTCCGAAGCGGCGCACGTTCTCGATGTGGCGCATGAGGTTCGGCAGCCCCGCCTCGACGGCGTCGGCATCGGGTCGATCGACGTCGGCGAGTGCAACGCCACCGTGCATCTTGAGCGCCCGCAGGGTCGCGACCACGACGACCGCGTCGGGAACCGTGTCGGCCACCCGTGTCGTGATGTCGAGGTATTTCTCCATGCCGAGGTCGGTACCGAAGCCGGCCTCCGTGACGACGACCTCAGCGAGCGAGCGAGCGGTCGTCGTGGCGATCACCGAGTTGCAGCCGTGGGCGATGTTGCCGAACGGGCCACCGTGCACGAACGCCGGTGTGCCCGCGATGGTCTGCACGAGGTTGGGCTTGATCGCATGCAGCAACAGCGCGGTGAGGGCGCCTTCAGCGCCGAGATCGCCCGCTGTGACGGGCGTGCGGTCGTTCGTGAAAGCCACGGTGATAGCGGCAAGACGACGCCTCAGGTCGACGACATCGGTCGCGAGGCACAGCACGGCCATGATCTCCGACGCGGCCGTGATGTCGAAGCCAGTCTCGCGCGGCACACCCTGGGTCGGGCCTCCGAGGCCGATCACGATGTTGCGAAGCGCACGGTCGTTGACATCGAGCACTCGCCGGAACGTCACCCGCCGCGGGTCGATCCCGAGCCGGTTGCCATGATGCAGGTGGTTGTCGACGAGCGCGACGAGCGTGTTGTTCGCCGACGTGATCGCGTGGAAGTCGCCGGTGAAGTGCAGGTTGATGTCCTCCATCGGCAGCACCTGAGACCGCCCGCCGCCCGCGCCGGTGCCCTTCATGCCCAGCATCGGCCCGAGCGACGGTTCACGTAGCGCGACGATCGTCCGGCGACCGGCCCGGGCGATCGCGTCGGCGAGCCCGATCGACATGGTCGTCTTGCCCTCCCCGGCGGGCGTGGGGCTCATGCCGCTCACGAGCACGACCTTGCCCCGAGCGCGCGACGTCAGTTTCGTGACATCCACCTTCGCCATGTACCGCCCGTAGGGCTCGATCGCCTCGGCCGGAATGCCGACCCGGTCGGCGACGTCCTGGATGGGCCGCGGCTGCGCAGCGCGGGCGAATGCGAGGTCATCCACTGCCACTCCTTCGTGTCGTGTCGTGCTCGGGAGCGGATCATCCGGCCGAAGGCACTGCTGGCACGCTATCGACCGTATGCGTGCGCACGCAACGCGGCCCCGAAATGGCGAAGGCCGCCCCAACAGGGGCGGCCTTCGATTCCTCGACGTGCGACAACGACCGATGGTGGAGATGGGGGGAATTGAACCCCCGTCCATCGCTGTGATTCCACGCCTTCTCCGGGCGCATCCTGTGCAAGCGTTCTGCTCGGCCCCGACCTTTGCCACAGGCACCCAAGTCGACAGGCCCAGCCTGAATGAAGTCCCGCACGTCGCTCAGGCGACGACGCGCAGCAAGTTCCCTAGATGACGCCAGCGACCGGGGCGGGAACAGACCCGGGCTGACGGACTATCGGACTCGCTTAAGCAGCGAGCGCGAAGTCAGACTGCGTCTTATTGGCAGTTATTGTTTTGCAGAGATCGTTAACGAGATAACCCTGCATCCTCGGCCCGCTTCTCGTGGGTTCGCAGGCGATGTCGAAACCGATCATCCCCATGTCGCACCTCGCCGATCGAAACCGGTTCGGAGGGCCGTTGTCACACGCTGTGGAGTTACCAATCCGCGCATGCCCGAAGGCGGCGCGGCCTTACAGACTACAACAGACGCAGTGGCCATGTCATTCCCTTCGACGGTCGAATCCGTACCACGACGTATGCTGAGCGCATGCCGACCACGATCGCCGTCACCGGCCGTGCCGAGGAGCGCATCGCGCCCGAGCTCGGCGTCGTCTCCCTCTCCATCGGCTCGCAGGGCCCCGGCCGCGACGAGGTCGCCGCGCGCACCGGCTCGGCGCACGAGCGGTTGCTCGCCGAGGTACGCGAACTCGAGGCATCCGGCGCCCTCGACACCTGGTCGGCCGGCCAGCTGCGCGTGTGGTCGTACCGCCCGTGGAACGCAGAGGGCAGGCAACTGCCCGTCGTGCATCAGGCGAACGCCGACGTCGAGGTGATCTTCTCCGACCTCGCGAAGCTCGGCGAGTGGGTGGGCCGATCCGCCGCGTCGCCCGAGATCACGATCGGTGGCATCGACTGGCGACTGACGGATGCCACGCGCCGACGTGTGCAGGAGGCCGCACAGCGTGCCGCGGTCGCCGACGCCGTCGCGAAGGCGCGCGTGTACGCCTCCGCGCTCGACCTCGACTCGCCCGTGCCGACAGAGCTCGCCGACCACGGCATGCTGAGCGCAGCGCCGTTGCCGCCCGCGCCCACCGCGATGATGATGCGCACCGCCGCCGACGTCGGCGGAGCACCCGCGACGGAGTTCGCACCCGCGCTGCTCGTGATCGAGGCATCCGTCGACGCGAGATTCACGGCAGAGCCCGCCGCACGCACCGAGCGCGCCTGACGCACCCAGCCCGCCTGACGAGCGGTGCTGCGAAGGCGCCCGTCAGCCGCCGACGGCGATGAGCAGGCGTTCGAGCGCGGCGAGCTCATGGAGCTCGAGCCCGGCCGCGAGCAGGTACTCGCGGGTCGAGCCGTGCCCACGTTCAACCGTGTCGATCGCGCCCTCGAGTGCCTCGCGCGGGCTGCCGCCCATGAGCACACGCAGCTCGGGGGTGTCGGGCACACCGTAGCGCCCGACCATCGTCACCATCTGCTCGAGCCATTCGCCCGCGAGGTTCTGCTCGGTGCGCACGTAGTCGTCGATGACCGCGTCGCGATCGACGCCCACGGCCAGCAGGGCGAGCGCGACGACGACGCCGGTGCGGTCCTTCCCCGCGGTGCAATGCACGACGACCGAGCGCTCTCCCGCGCTCGCGATCTCGCGAAGGGCGCTGACCACGACCGACCGGTGCTGGGTGACGATCCGCTCGTACAGCGCGTCGAGCGAGATTCCGCGTGCACCCTGCGATGCACCCGAACCTTCGAACACGGGAAGCCGCAGCACCTCGACGTCGAGCCCGCCGAGGTCGTCGGGCATGACCCGCGCCTCGTTCTCGTCGCGCAGGTCGATGATGATGCCGACGCCGAGATTGCGGAGTTCGGTGCGTCCCGCCTCGCCCAGCGCATGCAGGCCGTCGGAACGGAACAGCACGCCGCCGCGCACCGTGCCGTTCTGCGCCGGGAGTCCACCCACATCACGGAAGTTGTAGGTCCCGGGCACCGGCATGCGCATCGAGGTCGTCATCGCGACGAGCCTACCCGCGACGGTGGCGAACGCTAGTCCCCCAGATTGCGCCGGCTCGCCATTGCCCGGTCGGCCTCGCGCTTGTCTTGCCGTTCGCGCAGCGCCTGCCGCTTGTCGTACTCGCGCTTGCCCTTCGCGACGGCGATCTCGACCTTCGCACGACCGTCGGTGAAGTAGATCTTCAGCGGCACCAGCGTGTAGCCGCCCTCTTTCGTCTTGTGGCTGATCTTCACGATCTCGTGCTTGTGCAGCAGGAGCTTGCGCTTGCGTCGCGGCGCATGGTTGTTCCAGGTGCCCTCGGTGTACTCGGGAATGTGCACCGCATCGAGCCACATCTCGCCACCATCGATGAAGGCGTACCCGTCGACGAGCGACGCACGCCCCTCACGAAGCGACTTCACCTCGGTGCCGGTCAGCACGATGCCCGCCTCATAGGTGTCTTCGACGGTGTAGTCGTGGCGTGCCTTGCGGTTGGTCGCCACGACCTTCTGACCGCGTTCCCTGGGCACGGCGAACTCCTCGTCTCGA
>DASSBT010000139.1:0-10113 GCA_035698465.1 Agromyces sp.
GACGGGCTCGATCACCGACCTCACCGTCACCTCGTCCCGTCCGGTCACGGTCGACGAGGTGAAGGCCGCGTACAAGGCCGCCGCCGACGGACCGCTCAAGGGCATTCTGAAGTACTCGGAAGACGAGCTCGTCTCGAGCGATATCGTCTCGGATCCGTATTCCTGCATCTTCGACTCGGGGCTGACCCGCGTGATCGGCGACCAGGTGAAGCTGTCGGGGTGGTACGACAACGAGTGGGGATACTCCAACCGACTCGTCGACCTCACCGAGTACGTCGCCGAGCGTCTTTGAGGCATGCGGTCGTGACCCTGCGAACCATCGATTCACTCGGCCCGCTCGACGGCACACGCGTCATCGTCCGTTGCGACCTGAACGTTCCTCTCCAGGACGGGGTCATCACGGACGACGGCCGTGTGCGGGCATCCGTTCCCACCATCGAGGCCCTCGTCGGCCGCGGAGCCCGCGTCATCGTGATCTCCCACCTCGGGCGGCCCGAGGGTACGCCCGACCCGAAGTACAGCCTCGCCCCGGTCGCCGCTCGCCTCGATGAACTCATCGAGGCGCCGGTCGCCTTCGCCACCGACACCGTCGGTGCGGATGCCGCAGCCAAGGTCGAGGCGCTGGGCGACGGTGAGGTCCTCATGCTCGAGAACCTTCGCTTCAACCCCGGCGAGACCTCGAAGAACGAAGCGGAGCGCACTGCGTTCGCGGGCGAGCTCGCCGGCTTCGCCGACGCGGTCGTGTCCGACGGCTTCGGCGTGGTGCACCGCAAGCAGGCGAGCGTGTTCGAGCTCGAGGAACTGCGGCCGAGTGCCGCAGGCCTGCTGATCGCCGCCGAGCTCGAGGTGCTCGACCGACTCACCGAGTCGCCCGAGCGACCGTACACGGTCGTGCTCGGCGGGTCGAAGGTCTCCGACAAGCTCGGTGTCATCGCCCATCTGCTGCCGAGGGTCGACGAGCTGCTGATCGGGGGCGGCATGCTGTTCACGTTCCTCGCCGCCCAGGGCCACAAGGTCGGCTCGAGCCTGCTCGAGGCCGACCAGATCGATACGGTGAAGGGCTACCTCGACGAGGCGGCCGAGCGCGACGTCTCGATCCTGCTGCCCACCGACGTCGTCGTCGCGTCATCCTTCTCGGCCGACGCAGACCACGTGGTGGCCGCAGCCGACGCCATCGAAGAGACGCCGTTCGGCGCATCCGGCCTCGGACTGGACATCGGCCCCGACACGGCGGCAGCCTTCGCGGAGCGCATCCGTGGTGCTCGCACGGTCTTCTGGAACGGTCCGATGGGCGTGTTCGAACTCGCACCGTTCGCCGCGGGCACTCGTGCCGTCGCCGAGGCCCTCAGCGAGGTCGACGGACTCAGTGTCGTCGGCGGTGGCGATTCCGCGGCCGCGGTTCGCCAGCTCGGATTCTCAGACGACCAGTTCGGTCATATCTCGACGGGCGGAGGCGCGAGCCTCGAGTTCCTCGAGGGTAAGCAACTTCCCGGACTGGAGGTCCTCGGATGGCAGTGAAGCGCACCCCGTTCATCGCAGGCAACTGGAAGATGAACCTCGACCACCTTCAGGCGATCGCATTCGTGCAGAAGCTCGCATGGGCGCTGGCCGATGCGAAGCACGATTTCGCCGACGCAGAGGTCGCGGTCTTCCCTCCGTTCACCGACCTGCGCTCGGTGCAGACACTGATCGCGGCCGACTCGCTGCCGCTCGCCTACGGCGCACAAGACGTGTCAGCGCATGACTCGGGGGCGTACACCGGCGAGGTCTCGGGTGCGTTCCTTGCGCAGCTCGACTGCACGTACGTGATCGTCGGTCACTCCGAGCGCCGCACGCTGCACGACGAGTCCGACGCCGACGTCAACGCCAAGGTGCGTGCGGCGCACCGCCACGGGCTCATCCCCGTGCTGTGCGTGGGGGAGACCGCCGCCGACCTCGAGGCCTTCGGCCCGAGCGCAGTGCCGGTCGCACAGCTTCGCGCTGCGCTCGAGGGCGTCGACGGTTCGAAGGGACTCGTCGTCGCATACGAGCCCGTGTGGGCCATCGGCTCCGGTCAGGCCGCGACGCCCGAGCAGGCCGAGCAGGTATGCGCGGCGCTCCGATCGGTGGTCGCCGAACTGCTCGGAGACGAGATCGCGGCGGCGACGCGCATCCTGTACGGCGGTTCCGTGAAGGCAGCGAACATCGCCTCGTTCCTCCGGGAGCCCAACATCGATGGTGCACTGGTCGGTGGTGCGAGCCTCGACATCGACGAGTTCTCGAGTATCGTGCGGTTCAAGAAGCACGTTGGCGCCTGAGCGCGCATGCAGTGAGCCGGGGCGGCGTCCTCGGCTCACTGCGAACGTGCCGTTATACTGATTGTCGGTTCGGCCTCCTGTGTCGTGCCCGGAAAGGTTCAACGTGGAGATTCTCCAGGTCGTGATGCAGGTGTTGCTGGGTCTCACCAGCCTCCTGCTGACGCTGCTCATCCTGCTGCACAAGGGCCGCGGCGGTGGCCTGTCCGACATGTTCGGCGGCGGTGTCACCTCGAACCTCGGAGCATCCGGAGTGGCCGAACGCAACCTCAACCGGATCACCGTTATCCTCGGGCTGGTGTGGGTGACCTGCATCGTCGTGCTCGGCCTGATCACCAAGTTCGACTCCGGAATCTGACAGGGAAGCAATCCAATGGCATCGGGAAACAGTGCAATTCGAGGCTCGCGCGTCGGCGCCGGTCCGATGGGCGAGCAGGATCGTGGCTTCCATGCTGACCGTGTCGCGGTGAGCTACTGGGACGCAATGGGCAACGAGACGGTGCGCCACTTCGCGGCGAATCTGCCCGAAGAAGAGATCCCCGACACCATCGACAGCCCATCGACCGGGCTTCCGGCGGGGCGTGACAAGGACAATCCGCCGTCGGTGTCGAAGCTCGAACCCTATAAGACGCACCTCGCGTACGTGAAGGAGCGTCGCACCGACGAAGAGGCCGCTGCGCTCCTCGAAGAGGCGCTCACGCAGCTTCGCACACGTCGCGGCCAGGTCAGCCCGCAAGACTGACCGACCGCGCGATCAGTAGTCGCGCTCGATCAGGCCGGCGGGGACTTCTGCCGCGGCATCCGCGTCGACGAAGAAGACGGTACGGCGTCGACCCTTGATGCCGGCGACGGGCACTTCGTCACGACTGGCGCCCGCGAGGGCCAGACCCAGCGCCGAGGCCTTGTCGGCGCCGGCGAGCACGAGCCACACCCGGTGCGACGCGTTGATGACGGGCCGCGTGAGGCTGAGGCGTTCGGGCGGCGGCTTCGGCGACTCGCGCACGGCGATGACCGTGCGGTCGGTGACCTGGATGCCCGACCGGTGCGGGAACAGGGAGGCGATGTGCCCATCGGGCCCTACGCCGAGGAACGTGATGTCGAAGATCGGGTGCGGGTGCCCCTCAGCGCTGTACTCTTCGAGGTCGGCCGCGTATTCACGCGCAGCCTCATCGAGGGAGAGTCCGGCGTCGGAGGCCGGAAACGGGTGCACGTTCTCGTCGGGGAGGTCGAGGTCGTCGAGCAGCGCAGCCTGCGACTGGGCGTCGTTGCGTTCCGCGTCACCGGTGGGCACCCAGCGCTCGTCACCCCACCAGAAGTGCACGCGCGACCAGTCGATCGAGGTGCGCGCCGGCGAAGCGGCCACCGCCTCGAGCACTGCGGCCCCCATCGACCCACCGGTGAGCACCACGTGTGCGACAGGCTGCGCGTCGAGGATGTCGCGCATCTTCGTGATGAATCTCGCCGCCACCGAACTCGCCAGTGACGCCTTGTCGGGGTGAACGAGCACGCGCCGTTCGTTCGTCATGCATGGACTCCTTCGGCGTCGACGTCATCGAGCAGCGCGAGACCGCTCGTGATCACTTCACCGTACAACTCATCGGGGTCGAGCCGGCGAAGTTCATCGGCGAGGCAGTCGCGGAGGTTGCGGCGGGGCAGCGCGACGTCATGCACCGGCTGCCCCGGTTGGCGGAGCGTGGCGATGCCGGGCATGTCGCGCACGAGCTCGATCGCACCGCCATCGCGTTCGAGGTGGACGCCATGGATACCGTGCGAGCCGGAGTCGGCCCCGGTGAGCACGCAGGTGCTCGGCGCATCGAGTTGAAGCCGCAGCCACGCGGCCAACAGGGTGGTCGACGGAGAGTCGATCGCTCCGGTGACGCGCACGGCCGTGACGGGCTCGTACGGCGGTTGGTCGAGCACGGCAGCGAGCTGGGCCCGCCAGAGCGTGAGCCGGGTCCACGCGAAGTCGGCATCGCCCGGCCGGTAGCTCTCGGCGAGTGAATGCAGCGCCGACTGCGGGTCGGCTTGCGTCGAGGCATCCGTGATCCTTCGGTGGGCGATGCGGCCGAGCGGCGCCTCGCCGGGGATGGCGGGCGCGGAACCAGGCCACCAGGTGACGACCGGGGCATCGGGCAGCAGTAGCCCCATCACGAGGCTTTCCTCGTCGCGTGCGGCGTCACCGCGGGCGCGGAGCACGATCACCTCGCTGGCACCGGCATCGCCGCCGACGCGGATCTCGGCGTCGAGGCGCGCCGGTACGTCGGGAGCTTCAGCCGGATCGGACGCGACGGCGATGACGCGCATCGGATGCTCCCTCGATGCGTCGTTCGCCGCCTCGATCGCCTCCTCCTCACCGCCGGGCGCGGTCGCGATGACGAGGGTCAACACGCGGCCGAGTGCGACGACGCCGCCCTCTTCGCGGATCTTCACGAGGGTCTTGGAGACCTTGCTCGTGGTGGTGTCGGGCAGGTCGACGATCATGGGCGTCTCCAGCTTCGTCCGTCGCGGGCGAGGAGGTCATCGGCAGAGGCAGGGCCCCAGCTGCCGGGGCGATACTGTTCGGGCCGGCCCTGGGTGGCCCAGAACTCCTCGATGGGATCGAGAATCTTCCAGGAGAGCTCGACCTCCTCTTGGCGGGGGAACAGCGGCGGATCGCCGAGGAGGACGTCGAGGATGAGCCGCTCGTACGCCTCGGGGCTGGCCTCCGTGAATGCGTGGCCATAGCCGAAGTCCATCGTGACGTCGCGAACCTGCATGCCCGCCCCCGGCACCTTCGAGCCGAAGCGGATCGTGACGCCCTCGTCGGGCTGCACGCGGATGACAAGGGCATTCTGGCCGAGCTGGGAGGTCTGGCTGTCGGCGAACACCTGCTGGGGCGCCCGCTTGAAGACGACCGCGATCTCGGTGACGCGACGACCGAGTCGCTTGCCGGCACGCAGGTAGAACGGCACGCCGGCCCAGCGTCGTGTGCCGATCGTGAGCTTCATCGCGGCATACGTCTCGGTGGTGGACTCGGGGTTCATGCCGTCTTCGTCGAGGAAGCCGACGACCTTCTCGCCGCCCTGCCAGCCGCCTGTGTACTGGCCACGGGCCGTGCCTGCGGCCAGGTCAGCGGGTAGGCGCACCGCGGCGAGGATCTTCTCCTTCTCTGCGCGCAGGTCGCCGGCCTCGAACGAGATCGGCTCCTCCATCGCAGTGAGTGCGAGCAGTTGCAGCAGGTGGTTCTGGATGACGTCGCGCGCGGCGCCGATGCCGTCGTAGTATCCGGCCCGTCCGCCCACGCCGATGTCCTCGGCCATCGTGATCTGCACGTGATCGACGTAGTTGGCGTTCCAGATCGGCTCGTAGAGCTGATTCGCGAAGCGCAGGGCCAGGATGTTCTGAACGGTCTCCTTGCCGAGGTAGTGGTCGATGCGGAACACCGAGTCGGGCGGGAAGACCGAGGCGACGACATCGTTCAGCTCGCGCGCCGACTGCAGGTCGGAGCCGAAGGGCTTCTCGATGACGACGCGACGCCACTGGTCGCCGCGTTGCTCGGTGAGCCCCGACCGCTTGAGCTGTTCGGTGACGAGCGGGAACGACTTCGGCGGGATCGACAGGTAGAACGCATGATTACCCATCGTCCCGCGCTCGCGATCGAGCTCCTCGACGACGGAGCGCAGCCGGTCGAATGCGGCATCATCGTCGAAGTCGCCCTGGACGAAGCGGATGCCGCGTGCCAGCTGCTTCCAGACGTCTTCACGGAATTCGGTGCGGGCGTACTGCTTGACGGAGTCGTGCACGACCTGCTCGAAATCCGCGTTCGCCCAGTCGCGCCGGGCGAATCCCACGAGCGCGAAGCCCGGCGGGAGCAGTCCGCGATTGGCGAGGTCGTAGACTGCGGGCATGAGCTTCTTGCGCGAGAGGTCGCCGGTCACGCCGAAGATGATGAGGCTCGACGGGCCGGCGATGCGGTTCAGTCGATAGTCCTTCGGCGAACGGAGCGGATTGTGCTGCGCGGTGATCTGTGCCGGAGGCATGCGGATCCTTCCTGGATCAGCCGATGGCGTCGAAGAGCGCCGGGATGTTCGTCGCCGGGTCCGTGAGCGTGAGCGTGAGCACAGGCCGGCCGTGCTCGGCGAGCACGCTTGCGTCGCCTGAGGCCTGTGCGGCGATCAACTGCCCGAACGTGAACGGGCGCTCTGGGATCTCGAGGTCTTCACGCGCGACCTCGGTGATCTGGAGGAAGGCGCCGACGGCCGGGCCGCCCTTGTGGAACTGACCGGTCGAATGCAGGAACCTCGGGCCCCAGCCGAACGTGACGGGACGACCCGCGCGTGCCGCGAGCGCATCGCGCAGCCCGGCGAGCTCGGGGTGTGCGACGCGGTCGACGTAGGCCTGCACCGAGAGGTATCCATCAGCGGGCAGTTCCTCGAGCAGCACGTCGATCGCGGACACGAGGTCGCTCGAGGCGCCGATGACCTCTGGCGTGCCGCGGACCTCGATGCCGTCTGCGACGAACGCCGCGGGGGAGGGCTCGGGCCTGGCATCGAGGAGGCCGCGCGCTGCGATCTTCGCCGACTCCACGTCGGGCTGGTCGAACGGGTTGATCCCGAGGATTCGACCGGCGACGGCGGTCGCGTACTCCCAGACGAGCAGCTGCGCCCCGAGCGTTCCCGACACGCGGATCTCGCCGCTGCCGTCATGGGCGAAGATGTGGTCGCCGGCGTCGGAGACCAGGCGCACGACCTGCACGTCGGGCAAGCCCGCCGCGAGTTCGGGTGCGTCGGTGTCGAGCACCACGGGGAGGATACCGGTGCCTTCTTTGCCGGTCGATTCGGCGATGAGCTGTTCGGCCCAGTCGGCGAAGCCCACGATGTGGGTGCCGTCGGCGACGATCGCGAGCTTGTCGCGGCGAGGAGCGGTCGCGGCGATCGCGGCGCCGAGTACGAGGCCGGGGTTGTCTTCGGTGTCGATGGCGAGTGAGAGTTCGATGGTCTCGGCCTCATCGAGGATCTCGTCGATGTCGACGCCGGCGAGGCCGGAGGGCACGAGCCCGAACGCGGTGAGCGCGGAGTAGCGTCCGCCGACGTCGGGGTCGGCGTTGAACACGCGATAGCCCGCGGCGCGTGCCGACTCGTCGAGCGGCGAACCGGGGTCGGTCACGATGACGATGCGCTTCGCGGGGTCGATTCCTGCGTCGCGGAACGCCTGCTCATACACTCGACGCTGGCTGTCGGTCTCGACGGTCGATCCCGACTTCGACGAGACCACGAGGGCGGATGTCGCGAGGCGGTCGGAGAGCGCGGCGCGAACCTGCCCGGGCGCCGTCGAGTCGAGCACGGTGAGCCCCACCCGCGCGGTGCGCGTGATTACTTCGGGCGCGAGCGATGACCCGCCCATGCCGGCGAGCACGATGTGGTCGACGCCGTCTGCCTCGAGCTGCTCGCGCAGCGCGGTGATCTCGGCGACGAGCGGGCGGGAGACCGCGATCGCCTCGGTCCAGCCGAGACGCTTCGCGGCCTCCTCCTCGGCAGCAGGGCCCCAGAGCGCCGGATCCTGCGCGGTGATCCCGCTCGCGACGAGGTCGGCCACGAGCGTCGGCACGGTGCGCCGGACGGCATCGGCGGCGGCGCCGCTCACCGAGATGCGGAAGCTCATCGGGCCGCCTCCAGCGCCACCCGCACGGTGTCGAGGAGTTCGCCCCACGAGACCGAGAACTTCTCGACGCCCTCGCGTTCGAGCACGGCGGTGACGTCGTCGTAGTCGACGCCGACCTCGGCGAGCGCGTCGAGCACCGCTGCGGCATCCGCGTAGGCGCCGGTGACAGTGTCGCCGGTGATCTCGCCGTGGTCGAACGTCGCCTCGAGCGTCTTCTCGGGCATCGTGTTGACGACGCCGGGCGCAACGAGTTCGGTGACGTAGAGCGTGTCGGGCAGCGCCGGGTCCTTGACGCCGGTCGAGGCCCAGAGCGGTCGCTGCCGGTTCGCACCGGCATCGAGCAGCGCGGTGGCACGCTCCCCGCCGAAGACCTGCTCGTACAGCTCGTAGGCGAGGCGGGCGTTCGCGATGCCCGCCTTGCCCTTCAGGGCGAGGGCCTCGTCGGTGGCGATGGCCTCGAGTCGCTTGTCGATCTCGGTGTCGACCCGGGAGACGAAGAACGAGGCGACCGAGTAGATCGTCGAGAGGTCGATGCCGGCGCCCTTCGCCTGCTCGAGCCCGGCGAGGTATGCCTCCATCACCTGGCGGTAGCGATCCAGGCTGAAGATCAGGGTGACGTTGACGCTGATGCCGGCGGCGGTGGCCGCCGTGATCGCGTCGAGGCCCTCGATCGTGGCGGGGATCTTGATCATGACATTCGGCCGGTCGACCGTCGCCCAGAGCTCGTTCGCCTGCGCGATGGTGCCCTTGGTGTCATGCGCGAGACCCGGGGCGACCTCGATCGAGACCCGGCCGTCGAAGCCGTCGGTCGCATCATAGGTGGGACGCAGCACATCGGCGGCGGTGCGAACGTCGTCGGTGATGATCTCGAATACGGCCGGTTCGAGGTCGGTGCCGGCCTCTGCCAGGGCGTGCAGGTGATCGGCGTACCCGTCGCCCTTCGCGAGCGCATTGGCGAAGATGGTCGGGTTCGTGGTGACACCGACGACGTTGCGATCGGCGATGAGCCGCTCGAGGTCGCCGGAGACGAGCCGCTCACGCGACAGGTCGTCGAGCCAGATGCTCACGCCGGCCTCGGAAAGCGCGGCAGTGGGAGAGGTGCTGGTCATGGTGTGACTCCTTCGTGCCCGCGTCAGGCCGACGCGAGCGTTTCCTTCGCGGCGGCGACGACGGCTTCAGTGGTGATGCCGAACTCGCGGAACAGGGTCTTGTAGTCGGCGGAGGCGCCGAAGTGCTCGATCGAGACACTGCGGCCGCGGTCGCCGACGTACGGGCGCCAGGTGAGAGCGATGCCGGCCTCGACGGACACGCGGGCGGTCACCGCGGCGGGGAGCACGGACTCGCGGTACGCGGCATCCTGCTGCTCGAACCATTCGAGGCTTGGAGCCGAGACGACCCGTGCCTGGATGCCCTCGCCGGCGAGTACCTCGCGAGCGGCGACCGCGAGCTGCACCTCGGAGCCCGTGGCGATGATGATCACCTGCGGAGTGCCGTTCGGCGCCTCGGCGAGTACGTAGGCGCCCTTCGCGGCACCGGCCGCGGAGGCGAGGGTGTCGCCGGATGCCGCGCCGTCGCCGCGCTCGAATACCGGGATGTTCTGGCGAGTGAGTGCGATACCGGTGGGCCCGTCGTGTCGCTTGAGGATCTCGAGCCAGGCCACGCCGACCTCGTTCGCGTCGGCCGGCCGCACCACGTTGAACCCGGGGATGGCACGCAGGGACGCGAGCTGCTCGATCGGCTGGTGGGTGGGGCCGTCCTCGCCGAGCGCGACGGAGTCGTGCGTCCAGACGAAGACCGACGGGATCTGCATCAGCGCGGCGAGACGCACCGCGGGCCGCATGTAGTCGCTGAAGATCAGGAAGGTGCCCCCGAACGGACGGGTCTTGCCGTGCAACACGATGCCGTTCACGATCGCGGCCATGGCGTGCTCACGGATGCCGAAGTGCAGCACCCGTCCGTACGGGTTGCCCGCGAACTCGTGAGTGGAGTGCTCGGTCGGGATGAACGAGTCGGCGTCGTTGATGGTCGTGAGGTTCGAGTCCGCGAGATCGGCCGAGCCGCCCCAGAACTCGGGCAGGTCGGCGGCGAGCGCGTTGATGACCTTTCCGGATGCCGCACGGGTGGAGATCTCGGTGCCGCCCTCGAACGCGGGCAGCACTGATTCGATGCCGTCGGGAAG
>DASSBT010000140.1:0-12996 GCA_035698465.1 Agromyces sp.
CGAGTACCAGGACAACCTGTTCATGCTCTCGCTCTCGCGCGGCGGGCCCACGATCTGGATGAGCCCGCAGGATGCCGCGAAGATCGGCGTGCGCGACAACGAGTGGATCGAGTCGTACAACCGCAACGGCGTCGTCGTCGCACGCGCGATCGTGTCGCACCGCATGCCTGAGGGCACCGTGTTCATGTACCACGCGAAGGACCGCACCGTCGATGTGCCGCGCACCGAGACGAGCGGCCTGCGCGGCGGCATCCACAACTCGCTGACCCGGGTGCTCCTGAAACCGAGCCACCTGATCGGCGGCTACGCCCAGCTGTCGTTCGCGTTCAACTACCTCGGCCCGACCGGGAACCAGCGAGACGAGGTCACCGTGATCCGCCGGCGCAGCCAGGAGGTCGAGTACTGATGAACGGACGCAATCTGTCGAACCCGCGCAGTCTGATGAGGGGTGCAGTCTGATGAAGGTCATGGCCCAGATGTCGATGGTGATGAACCTCGACAAGTGCATCGGATGCCACACCTGCAGCGTCACGTGCAAGCAGGCGTGGACGAACCGGTCGGGCGTCGAGTACGTGTGGTTCAACAACGTCGAGACCAGGCCTGGCATCGGCTATCCGCGCGGCTACGAGGACCAGGAGAAGTGGCAGGGCGGCTGGGTGCGCAACAAGCGCGGCCGGCTGAGCCTCAAGGCCGGCGGGCGCCTCTCGAAGTTCGCACGGATCTTCTCGAACCCGAAGCTGCCCGAGATCCACGACTACTACGAGCCGTGGACGTACGAGTACGACATGCTGCTGAACGCCCCCGCGGGCGAGCACACCCCGGTGGCCAAGCCGAAGAGCCTGCTCGACGGCCGGGACATGAAGATCGAATGGTCGGCGAACTGGGACGACAACCTCGGCGGCGCCGAAGAGACCATGGCCGACGATCCGATCCTGAAGCACATGAGCGAACACGTCACGACCGAGTTCGAGAAGACGTTCATGTTCTACCTGCCCCGCATCTGCGAGCACTGCCTGAACCCCTCGTGCGTGGCATCCTGCCCGTCGGGGGCCATGTACAAGCGCGCAGAAGACGGCATCGTGCTCGTCGACCAGGACGCCTGCCGCGGCTGGCGGATGTGCGTGACCGGATGCCCCTACAAGAAGGTCTACTTCAACCACAAGACCGGCAAGGCCGAGAAGTGCACGCTCTGCTACCCGCGCCTCGAGGTCGGGCTGCCCACGGTCTGCTCCGAGACCTGCGTCGGGCGGCTGCGCTACCTCGGCCTCGTGCTGTACGACGCCGACAAGGTCGCGAAGGCGGCCGCCGTGAAGGACGAGAAGGACCTTCTCGATTCGCAGCGCTCGGTCTTCCTCAACCCGCACGACCCCGCCGTCGTCGAGGCGGCACGAGCCGAGGGCATCCCAGAAGATTGGATCGAGGCGGCCCAGGCCAGCCCGATCTGGCGGCTCATCAACGACTACAAGGTCGCGTTGCCGCTGCACCCCGAGTACCGCACGATGCCGATGGTCTGGTACATCCCGCCGCTGTCGCCCGTGGTCGACGTCATCGCGAGCAGCGGCAACGACGCTGAAGACGCACCGACGCTGTTCGCGGCGATCGACAAGCTGCGGATCCCGATCGAGTACCTCGCCGGGCTCTTCACCGCAGGCGACGTCGCCCCCGTCGAGGGCGTGCTGCGGCGTCTCGCCGCCATGCGGTCCTACATGCGCGGCATCAACCTCGGCGAGGAGCGCGACGAGGAGATCGCGACCGCGGTCGGCATGACCGGTGTCGAGATCGAGGAGATGTACCGCCTGCTCGCGATCGCGAAGTACGAGGATCGCTACGTCATCCCGAGCGCGCACACCGAGCAGGCCGCGCAACTCGAAGAGCTCGCGTGCTCACTCGACTACGACGGTGGGCCCGGCATGGGCGGCGGCGGGCCGTTCGGCGCGGCCAGCGGCCCCGAGGTGCCCGTCGCGGTCGAGAACTTCCACGTCCTGCAAGACCGCCAGACCGCCGATCGACCGTCGACGCCTGGCCGGGTCAACCTGCTCAACTGGGACGGCAACGGCGCGCCGAGAGGGCTCTTCCCCCCGAACGGCAAGGATCAGCCATGACCCCCAAGACGAGCCCGCGGATGCCGCCGCAGATCCAGCTGCGGAACATGCCCGAGCCGCTGCGCCCCGTCGCACTCACCGCCGAACAACGCGCCCGGGCGCACATGATCGCCTCACTGCTGCTCGAGTACCCCGACGCCGCATTCCATGAGCGGATGCCGCAGCTCGCGGCATCCGTCACCGGACTGCCTGCACCGGTGGAGGCCGCGTTCACCGCCTTCTTCGAGGCAGCGGATGCCGCGGGTCCCGAGCGACTCGCGCAAGACTATGTGGTGACGTTCGACCTGAAGCGCAAGTGCTGCCTCTACCTCAGCTACTACGCTGCGGGCGACACCCGGCGGCGCGGCACGGCACTCGTGACGTTCCTCGACGCCTACCGGGCGGCCGGCTGGGAATTCGACGCAGACGAACTGCCCGACTTCCTGCCGGCGGTGCTCGAGTTCTCGGCCGTCAGCGACTCTCCCGTCGCCGAGCAACTGCTCGCGGCGCACCGCGACGGCATCGAGGTGCTGCGCGCCGCGCTGCTCGCGCAGCACAGTCCGTGGGCGCAGGTCGTCGAGGCCGTGTGCCTCTCGCTGCCCGAGATCGACAAGGACACGCGCGAGCGGATGCTCGCGCTCGTCAACGAAGGTCCGCCCACCGAGACGGTCGGCCTCAGCTTCGGCGCACCGACGTTCCTCGGCAACCTCAAGCCCTTCGCCCCGGGTGGGGCCTCGAACGAGGAGGTGCGGGTGTGAACGCGCTCGACATCCTGTTGTGGGTCGCTTTTCCCTATGCGGCGTTCGCCGTGTTCGTGGTCGGCCACATCTGGCGCTACCGCTACGACCAGTTCGGCTGGACCACCCGGTCGAGCCAGGTGTACGAGAATCGCATGCTGCGCTGGGGCTCGCCGATGTTCCACCTCGGCATCCTCGCCGTGCTCGTCGGCCACGTGGTCGGGCTCCTCATCCCCCGCGAGTGGCTGTACGCGATCGGCATCGACGAGCACATCTACCACATCGGGGCGACCGCACTCGGTTCGATCGCGGCGTTGTTCACCATCGTGGGGCTCGCGATCCTGGTCTACCGCCGCCGCACGACGGGCGCGGTCTTCCTCGCGACCACCCGGATGGACAAGACCATGTACGTGTTCCTCGGCGCCACGATCCTGTTCGGGTCGATCGCGACGGTCATGTACCAGGTGTTCGGGCCGGGCTACGAATACCGCGGCACGGTCGGTCCGTGGACGCGGAGCCTGATCTTCCTGCAGCCGCAGCCCGAGCTCATGGCCGACGTGCCGCTGATGTTCCAGCTCCACGTGCTGCTCGCGACGGCGCTGTTCGCGCTCTGGCCGTTCACGCGGCTCGTGCACGTGTTCTCGGCCCCGGTCGGGTACCTGTTCCGGCCCTACATCGTCTACCGGTCGCGCGACGAGCAGCGGCCCGGCCGCCCTACCCGTCGCGGCTGGGAGGGCATCGAGCAACCCGACGAGAAGAAGCTGCATAAGCTGTGACCAGCCTCGCCGATCGAGTAGGCGACGAAGGAGCCGTATCGAGATCACCCGGCCTCGATACCCTGCTCCACCGCTGCTGATCACCGGCGCGCCCGCGCGCCATCGAAACCCCGTCCGAAGCAAGAAAGGCACCACCCATGACGAAGCAGTCCGTCTCGATCGACAGCACGAGCCACGCGGCATCTGCAGCCCCCGCCGCCGGCGACCACACCTGCAACTGCGGACACGAGGACAGTGAACGGATCGTGCTCGACGCCACGTCGATCCCGCACGCGATCCGCCATGCAACCATCTTCGGCGCGCTCGACGCGATCCACCCGGGCTTCTCGCTCGACCTCATCGCACCCCACGACCCGCTGCCACTGCTCGCGCAGCTCGAGCAGCGCGAGCCCGGCGCGTTCACGGTGAGCTACGTCGAGCGGGCGCCCGAACGCTGCGTGGTGCGGTTCCACCGCAACTGACCGCGCACTTTCGTTCAAAGTGCACTCCTCGCCCCTCCTGAGGCGCGGAGTGCACTTTCGAGCGTCTTCCTGCTGACTCAGAGGTACCCAACGCTCCTACTGCGGCGCGTCGGTCACATGGAAGAGCCCGGATGCGCCGCGCTCGGCGTCGACCATGATGTGCGAGACGAACGGGTAGTCGCCCGCCTCACCGAACTCGAGCTCGACGAACCCACCCTGCGCGGGCATGAGCCCGAGCGCCTGGGCGCCGCCCGCTCCGGTGGAGCCGCCGGCGCGCAGCAGGTAGTCGCCCTCGCTCCACACCGTGTCGAACTGGCCGCCGATGACGTGGAACGACGACGGTCGGTTCGGTCCCGCGTCGAGCACCCACACGCGCACGCGTTCACCGACGGATGCCTCGAGCGGCTCGAACCGGTACTGGTTCGCGTACCCGTTGAACACCACCAGGTCGGGCCGCTCGGCCGTGACCTTCGCGGCGTCCACCTCGCCGCCCTGCGGACCCAGGTAGAGCTCGCTCTGCACGAGGATGAACTCACGATCGACCGGGGCGAGCCCAGGCGGGTCGATGACCACCGCTCCGAACATGCCGTTCGCGATGTGGGTCGACATCGGCATCGTCGAGCAGTGGTACATCCAGACGCCCGCCTTGGTCGCCGTGAAGGTATACACGAGCGACTCCCCCGGCTGGATCGTTCGCATCGGTTCGTTCGGGGCGAGCATGCCGGCGTGGAAGTCGATCGAGTGCCCGATCGTGCCGTCGTTGACCAGGGTGATCTCGAACACGTCGCCCACCTTGCCGTGCAAGGTCGGCCCAGGGGCGGTGCCGCCGAACGTCCACAGCGTCTGCGTGACGCCCGGCGCGACCTCGCGTTCGACCTCGGTCACCTTCAGGGTGAGCTCATGCCGCGTCGCCGATGGCGCGGGTTCGAGCGTGGCGTCGCGGGCCTCGAAGCCGTCGCCGGGTTCACGCTCGAGGTCGAGATCGTCGGCAGCGGATGCCGCGGCGCCGCCGCTCCCGTCGCCTCCATCGCCGTGCATGCCGCCGTGCATGCTGTGCCCGGTCGCGTCGCTCCCGTCGGCGTCGCCATCGCCGCCGTCATCGCCCGCGGCATCCGGTCCGCCGACCGCGATGATCTGCAACTCCATGCCCATCTGGCGGTGACCGGCCACCGAACACCACGCGTGGAGGTCGGCGCCGACCACTCCGACATCGACCGTCGCGTGCTCGCCCGGGCTCAGACGCGGTGAGCGCACGCCGTTCTCGACGGTGAAGTCGTGCACGTCAGTACCGGTGTTGCGGAACTCGACGACCAGTCGATTGCCCGCCGGCACCTCGATCATCCCGGGCACGAACCGCATGCCCTCCACCTCGACGGTGACGGTGGTGGTCTCGCCGGTCGCTGCGATCTCGCTCGCGGGCGCCGTGCCGATGCCGGCGGCGGCGGGGTCGGCCGCGACCCCGCCCGCCACGAGGAGGGCGAGCACGCCCACGGCCGAGACGACCATGCCGCTGCGGCTCGTGCGCGGCTCCGGCGCCTTCGCCGGGGCGGCGCCGAGCATCACGGTGCGCGATCGGTCGGGGTGCTCGCCCTCCGCTCGCCGTGATCGCCGGGCGATCACGATGGCACGTACGGCGAGCACGAGGAAGCTCACGAACACGCCGAAGACGTAGAGCGAGAGCAGCACCTTCACGAGGCTCGGCACCGGCAGGAGGTAGAGCAGGATGCCGCCGTTGATCGACACGATGCGGAAGGCCGCACCGCGGTCGAGCTCTTCGGCCGCGAGCTTTGCAGATTTCGGGCTGCCGATCGTCACGACCGGCAGCAGATAGCTGAGCGCACCGAGCAGCAACTGCACGACGAAGCCGGCGACGAACGGCCCGACGAGCCAGGCGAAGGAGTCGAGCAGCGCCAGCCAGTCGGGGGCGAGCACTGCGGCGCCGGCGTACATCGCCGCGCACACGAGGAGCCAGACCATGCCCGCGGCGATGCTCCACCCCGCGTACGAGCCGGGCGGCATCTCGCGGGCTTGACGCACGCCCTGCCCGAGCACGAACCCGAGTCCGACGATCCAGATGGCGACGCCGACGGCGACGAGCACCTGTGCGCCGACGATGCACGCGAGCACCACGACGACGAGGCCGAAGAGCAGGATCGGCAGGGCACGGCGCGCTCCGGCATCCGTCTCATCGCGCACCTTCGCGTGCAGCACAGTGGGCCAGAGCAGAATTGCCGTGCCGATCACGGTGATCGCGATCCAGCCGAGCAGGTTGAGGGTGGCGTGCGCCACGAGGATGCGCTCGTGGAGCCCGCCGCCGGGCTCGGCTGCGAGCCACGCGCCGAGGCCCACGCCCACCGCGAAGACGAGCGCGGACGCCACGTAGTACCGCACGAGCGGACGGAACCGTGCAGGCAGCGAGGTGCGCAACTGCCGCAGGAGAAGCACCGCGTGAACGATCGCATTCATGCCGATGACTGCGGCACCCGCGGCGACGAGCCCCCACAGTTCGGTCATGATGCCGACGACCACGGCGACACTGCCGACGGTATGCGCGACGAGCCTGGTACCGAGGGCGACTCGACCGCCGGGGCCCGGGTGACGCAGGAGCGTGTCGGCGAAGTGCTGGCTCCAGATCAGGATCGCGGTCGACGCGGCCCCGAGCAACGTGAGGTGCACCATGAGCCAGAGCGCGTGCGGCACGAACCGGTGCACCACCACCGCCACCCCGGCAGCGACGAACCATGCCGCGACGAGCGAGTTCGTGAGCAGGTACCAGTTGCGGCGTTCCATCGCGGCGATCATTGCTGTCCTTCCGGGGAGGCGGTCGTGACATGCGCATCCACGGAGCCTCCGCCGACGGTGGCGGGGCCCGGGGATCGGGTCTCGCGACGAGGCCCCGCCGGGCGACCGGCCCCGGTGCCGGACGCGATCGCGGAGCCCGCGGCGACGACGATGAACAGCAGGATCGCGACGACATTGCCGACGCCGCCGACCTGCACGACGGGCACCGATCCGATCGCGTCACCGATCACCCGCACGACGAGCGCGAGGTGCAGCAGCGCGGCAGGCACGTACATGATCGGCCGGTACGGCAGTCGGATGCGCAGCACGGCCGGAAGGATCAGCGGCGCGTGGGCCATGATCATCGACATCACGAAACCGAGGAACACGGCGTGCAGCACCGCGTCGTAGCCGAACCCGTCGAGCAGCGCACCGGCGCTGAGCCAGACGGCTCCGGCGATCGCGAGCCAGGCGTAGCCTGCGAGCAGGCAGGCCGCGATGTAGCGCGTCATGCCCGTCGCGCGGATCGTCTTGGTCGCCACGTCGTAGCGCACGAGCCACGCCACCTGCGCCAGGAGGGCCACCCCGAAGAGCCGGAATCCCCAATCGGGCCAGCAGAGGGCGGCGAGGGATGCCGCGGCGAGCGCGATCGCCGCACCGAGCGCGAGTCGTTCGGGCAGGGGCCCGACGATCGCGATGCGGGCGAGCTCGAGTCGTTCGCCCGTGATGGTCAGTACGAGGAAGGTGGCCAGCAGCGCGGTGAAGTAGGGGATCGGCACTCCGCCGAGCCAGAGGAGCGCACCTCCGACCGCGGCGAACGCGGCGAGCGCCTGCACCGCGGTAGCGGTCATGGCCTGGCGTCGCCAGATCGCGGCGTAGAGCGCGAGTTGCACGAGGAGACCGCAGGTGATGGCGAGTTGCCCCACCGCGAGCGGTAGCGGTGTGAGGCAGAGGAGGCTCCCGACGCCGATGAGCACCGGAGCCAGGAAGCCCCACCACCGACGCAGTGCGACCGCGCGTTCGAGCACGACGAGCGTGCCGATGAAGCCGAAGACGAGCAACGGTGCGTGCAGCGCGGGCAGCCTGTCGAACGTGAGGGGTGCGGGCACGCCCAGCAGCAACAGGGCAGCATCGAGCCCCGCGATGAGCGCGAGGGCGGCCGGGATCATGAACACCAGACGCGTGAGCGGGCCACGGCGGTTCGCGGTGCGGTGGTCTGCCGGCCTCGCGGAATCACCCGACTCGTGGGGCTCGACACCCCGCGAAATCCGATGGACGCTCACCCCTCCACGCTAGCCGCGAAAGCTGAGCGGGGACGCTGACCCGGGAGCCCCTGCGGATCGCCCCGGAGTAGACTCGAGGCATGGACGAGGACGTGGTGGTTGACGGCCGGGCTCCGACGCGGATGCTGTCGGAGGAGGAGTGCTGGCAGCTCATCCGCGAAGCGCCGTACGGCAGGCTCGCGGCCGCCGCGGGCGGTGAGGTCGACATCTTTCCGGTGAACCATGGCGTCGACGGGAACTCCATCGTCTTCCGCACGGGTGCGGGCACGAAGCTGCTCGAACTCACGATCCGGCACCGCGTCGCCTTCCAGATCGATCGCATCACCGAAACCGATGCCTTCAGCGTCGTCGTCAAGGGCGAAGCGTCGGAGTTCGACCGTCAGGGTGAGGTGGCCGAAGCCGAACGGCTCGGCATCACCCCTTGGGCACCCGAGAAGAAGGATCGCTGGGTGCGCATCAGGCCCACGGAGGTGCAGGGTCGCACGTTCGCACTGCCGGGCGCTGCCAAGGCGTGACCCGGGCGCACCGACCCGACGTCGGCTGAGCG
This sequence comes from Agromyces sp., assembly GCA_035698465.1. Taxonomy (GTDB): domain Bacteria; phylum Actinomycetota; class Actinomycetes; order Actinomycetales; family Microbacteriaceae; genus Agromyces. The sequence goes on from DASSBT010000140.1 coordinate 8,667, forward strand.
ATCCGGCGTTCCGCGAGCCGCAAGCGCGTCAGTGCGTGGCGATGCCGAGGAGTGGCGCGTCGGGTGTGCTCGACGGCAGTTCGTGGAAGCCCAGCCGGTCGTAGAACGCCCGGGCACCGATGTTCGCGGCATCCATGCCCAGATGCACGGCGGGCACGCCCCGTTCGGCGAGCGCGGTGCGCAGCGTGTCGATGAGACGGCGCCCGAACCCCCGGCCCTGCAGTTCGGGCAGCAGGTCGATGTGCAGGTGCGCCGGGTACGCGTCGACTTCGGCGATGAGCATGCGCTCGGGGTCGTTGCCTGCGGCAAGCAGTTGCTGCTCGGTGAACCCGGGGTGGTGCCCGGTCGGCGGGCCGGGGGCCGGATGCCGCGCACGGAACCCGGGGCTCCACTCGCGCTTCCACCACTTCACGAAGTCGCGGGTGTCGGCCACGCCGATCACGTAGCCGAGCACGCGATCGCCCGCGCCACCCGGTTCTGAGCCTGGGCCCACGCCGGCCGGTTCCTGCGCGTCGCGAAGCGACGCGACGGCAGTGCCGGTGGGGATCGAAGGGGCGATGACCACGAACGCGAGTTCGGGAGCGAACTCGACGTACGGCAGCGCGAAGACCTCTGGCATGAGTGCGTCGTCGGAGTACACGCCGGTCGCGTCACCGCCGCTCGCCGCCGTGCGCAGGCACACCTCCGCGACGCCGTCGCGGTCGGCAACACGGTACGGGCGGATCAACGGCGACGCCGCGGCATCCGCCCGCTCAGTGCTCACCGACTCGGCTCTCACCGGCGCCGTCGCGTGCCGAAGATCCCCTCGAGCACCCCGGTCAGCACCTTCTGCGTGGTGCGCGAACCGAGGATCTCCTCGAGCACGGACGTGTCCTTGCGGCTCGAGCGCGAACTGCGACTCGTCGAGCCGCGGCTCGAACCCGAGGTGCGCTTCATGAGGCGGTCGTACTCGGCCTGCGCGGCCTTGCGCTCCTTCTCCTGCTGTTTCTCGATCGCGGCCTGCTGCTTGGCGAACTCCGCGTCGGCCGCGGCCCTCGCCTCGGCGTCCTCAGCGGCCTTCGCGGCCGCGGCGGCGGCGTTCATCTTCTCGGTGAGCAGTTCGTGCGCCGACTCGCGATCGATCGACTCGCCGTACTTCGCCTGCAATGGAGATGCCGCCACGGCGGCGTCGATCGCGGCATCCGGGCTCGGCGACATCGACGCCAGCGGTGCCCGCAGCCGGGTCCAGGCAACGGGGCTCGGCGCACCCTTCTCGTTCATGACCGTGACGATCGCCTCGCCGGTGCCGAGCGTCGTGAGCACCTCTTCGAGGTCGTACCCCGACTTCGGATACGTCGACACGGCCGCACGCAGCGCCTTCGCGTCGTCGGGCGTGAACGCGCGGAGCTGGTGCTGCACGCGCGAGCCGAGCTGGGCGAGCACGTCGCCGGGCACATCCTTCGGCGACTGCGTCACGAAGAACACGCCGACGCCCTTCGAGCGGATGAGCCGCACGGTCTGCACGACCTGCGCCAGGAAGTCCTTCGAGGCGTTGGTGAAGAGCAGGTGCGCCTCGTCGAAGAAGAACACGAGCTTGGGCTTGTCGAGGTCGCCGACCTCGGGCAGGTCGTTGAAGAGGTCGGCGAGCAGCCACATCAGGAACGTCGAGTAGAGCGCGGGGCGGTCTGCGACGCCCGGTACCTCGAGCAGGCTGATCATGCCACGGCCATCGGATGCCGCGCGCAGGAACTCCGCCGTGTCGATCTCGGGTTCGCCGAAGAACACGTCGGCACCGGCCTCGGCGAACGCGACCATCTCGCGCAGGATCACGCCCACCGTGGCCTTGCTCAGCCCGCCGAGTCCCTCGAGCTCGGCCTTGCCCTCATCGCTGACGAGGTACTGCAGCACCGAGCGCAGGTCGTCGAGGTCGAGCAGTGCGAGCCCATTGTTCTCGGCGTAGTGGAAGACGAGCCCGAGGCTCGACTCCTGCGTGTCGTTCAGGCCGAGCACCTTGCTCAGCAGCAACGGTCCGAAGCCCGCGATGGTCGCCCGGATCGGCACGCCCTTGCCGATACCGCCGAGCGAGAAGAACTCGACGGGGAAGGATGCCGCCTCCCACGCCTGCCCGATGCCCTCGGTGCGCGCCAGTAGCTTCTCGCTGCCCTCCCCCGGGGTCGCGAGGCCCGAGAGGTCGCCCTTGATGTCGGCGGCGAACACCGAGACACCGTTGGCGGCGAGCTGCTCGGCGAGCACCTGCAGCGTACGGGTCTTGCCGGTGCCGGTCGCGCCGGCGACGAGTCCGTGCCGGTTCGTCATCGCGAGCGGGATGCGCACCGGGACATCCGGCATCGCGTCGCCGTTGACGAGTGCGCCCATCTCGAGCGCGGCACCCTCGAACGCGTAGCCGGCCCTGATCGCCTCGACGTCGTCGGCGCCGAGCGGGCCGGATGCCGCGGCATCCGCCGGTCGAGTAGGCGACGAAGGAGCATCCGCCGGTCGAGTAGGCGACGAAGGAGCCGTATCGAGACCCGCCTCCCCGCGCGAGGCCCCCCTCGCTTCGACAGGCTCAGCGGCCGCTGCGGGCTCAGCGACCGCTGCGGGCGCAGCGGCCGCTGCGGCATCCGCGGCCTTCTCCTGCGCGTCGAGCGCGGCCTGGGCGAGCTCCGCGGCCTCCTCGGCCTTGCGAATCGCCTCCTGCGCCTGCATCTGCAGCGCTTCGGCCGCCTCCGCCGCGGCTGCCGCCGCTTCCTGTGCCTGCTTCACTGCATCGTCAGCCATGAGGTGATCCTACTGAGCCATGGCGAGATCATCCGATCGGCAGCATCCCGCCGAAACCACCCATTCGGCGCGGCCGCGGCATCCACTCGCTCAGCTCGTCGGCATCGTGATCGCCTCGCCCGTCTCGACCCACGACTTCAGGCCCGAGAGCACGAGCGGCCAGGTCTCGGCGGTCTCGGCCTGCGCGGGGTGAGCCGGGCTCCACTCGTCGTTCGTGAAGGTGAGCTTGGTGAGGCCGACGCCGGCGGACTCCAGCCGCCACGTCATGCGGCTCGAAAGCTCGGCGTGGTTCTCGCGGTAGACGGGGCCCGGATGCTCCGTGAGCTGCAGCACCGCGCCCGGCTCGGCCTGCAGCACCTCGCCGTAGACGTGCACGGTCTCATCGCCGCTCTCGCCCGGGCCGACGTACTCGTAGCGTCCACCCGGCACCAGGTCGCCGCGCAGCACCGAACCCCACATCACGGCTCGGCTGCCCTCGTCTCCCGTCATCGCCTCCCAGACGGTGAGCGGCTCGGCCTTGAGGTAGATGGTCATCTCGAAATCGCGGGTCTTCGTGTCGTTGCTCATGTCATCGACGGTACGGATGCCGCGGGCGTCCGTCTTGTAGGAACGCGACACGCGCGGGGTCGGTGGTGGCCGCGATACTGGCGGTATGTCCGCTGCCGCCGCCGATGAGTACTGGCGCTCCCGTGCCGGAGTGTCGGCGGTGAAGGGCGTGCTCGCATCGCCGCCCGGTTCGCCCGGCATCGCACCGCTGCCCGCCTTCGCTGATGCGCAGGCCGATGGCGACGACCCCGTTCGTCTCACGCGCCGCGCCGTCGACCCAGCCATCGCCCATCTCGTCCGGCACGTGTGGATCCCCCGTTGGCGGCTGCAGCCGGGCCTCGTCGTCGAACAGGCAGCGCTCGACTACCCCTCGGCGAACCTCGTCATCGAAGCGGATGCCGCGGGGCTGTACGGCCCCGAACTCGGCCGCAGCCGACAGCGCCTCAGGGGCGCGGGTTGGGCGTTCGGTACACTGTTGCAGCCCGGCGTCGCGCGACTTCTCGTCGACGGGCCGATGCGCCGACTCATCGGCGGATCCGTGTCGATCGACGAACTGCGGGTCACCGATGCCGCCGCCCTCGTTCGTGACGTGCGTGCCGCCGTGTCCGCCGGTGATGACGACGCAGCGCTGACGGCCTTCGAGGCATGGATCTCGGCGCAGCACCTGGTGATCGACCACGATGCGAAACTCGTGCGACGGGTCGTCGAGTTCGCCGAGCACGACCGCTCGATCCTGCGCGCCGAAGACCTCGCCGTGGCCGGCGGACTCGGGCTCCGCGCGCTGCAGCGCCTGCTGCGCGAGCAACTCGGCCTGACCCCGAAGTGGCTGATTCGCCGCTACCGCATGCAGGAGGCGGCGGCATTGCTCGCCGGCCCGGCGCCGCCACCACTTGCCGAGCTCGCGGTATCCCTCGGCTTCAGCGACCAGGCGCACCTGACGCGCGAGTTCCGCGCCGTGATCGGCGAGACCCCGCGCCGGTACGCGTTGGCGGCCGCCGCGGGTCGGTAGCGGCGCGACCGGCACGCG